>LSLI01000013.1 GCA_001577345.1 Candidatus Gallionella acididurans | reverse complement strand
TTAGTCTATTCGGGGAAAGTAAGCGACGAGGTTTATATGCCGGAAGGAGCGGCAATCAGAGTTGCAGATGAACCCCAAGGCGTGGCCCTCACAGCCAAATCGAAAGCGGATCGCATTGTGCTCGGGGCAGCAGTGTACAAAACAAACTGTGTTGCTTGCCATCAGCCAGGCGGGGTTGGGATCCCGCAGGCGTTCCCGCCATTGGCAAAATCCGACTTTCTTAACGCAGATAAAATACGCGCCATCAAAATCGTTACTGGAGGATTGCAAGGCGACGTCACTGTTAACGGACAAGACTTTAATGGTGTCATGCCAGCCTGGAGTTTAAATGATGAAGACATTGCCAATGTCCTGACCTTCATTTACAACAGTTGGGGAAACTCGAAAGATGAAGTGACACCCGATGAGGTTAAAACACATCGGGTCGCCGCTGACAAGCAATAGCAGAATGTAATGAACGATCAATCTTTTCAATGGCTGCTGATCCTATTCATGGCCGCGTCTCCTGCTTTGGCAGCCCCAGTGGACGGATTGGTGTTGATTCAAAATGGGAGCTATAGGCCGCTATATCTCGAAAATGGAGGGGCGGACAACCTTAAAGATCAATCCACATATGTGGAAACATTCTGGCTTGATCGCGTCCCAGTTACAAATCGTCAGTATTTGGAATTTGTTGCAAAATCTCCGGAATGGAAGAAGTCCAGTGTTAAGCGGGCATTCGCAGACTCCAGCTATCTCCAGCACTGGAGCGGAGATTTGGCAATTCAAAATTTGGGGGAGCTGGATAGTCCGGCAGTAAATGTTTCTTGGTTTTCGGCTTCAGCCTATTGTGAATCGCTGGGGGAAAGACTCCCCACCACAGACGAGTGGGAATACGCTCTGGCTGACAATGGCAGAGACAATGAAGAAGTTCAAAAACGTACGCTGGATTGGTATGCGGTGCCGAATGCAACCCCGCCCCATGTTGGAAGCGGATCAGCTAACGGATTTGGCATCTTTGACCTTGTTGGCTCAGTATGGGAATGGACATTGGACTTCAACAGCTTTATGGTCTCCTCCGATATCAGGGATTCCGGGCAAAAGAGCTTGTTTTGCGGGGGAGGCAGCTTGGATACCTCCAATCCAAAGGATTACGCGGCTTTTATGAGATATTCATATCGCGCCAGCCTGCAAGGTTCTTTTACGGGCAAGAATTTGGGATTTCGTTGCGCAAAGGATTTCAAATGAAAAATATATCTGCCATTAAATGGCTACTGCTTCCTTTAGTTTTCTCTATGCCAGCTTTTGCACACAACCATCAAGCGGAACCTGCGGCCGAACATCAGTCCGACTCTTTATTCAATATAACCGACACATGGACCACCAGCAACGAAAAACCCTTTCATATGGCTGAGTTAAAGGGTGGTCCCGCCGTAATTGCGATGATCTATACCTCCTGCAAGGACATATGCCCTCTAATCGTGGAAGACATGAAGAAAATCGAACGGCTCTTGCCACCGGAGCAAGCCGAGAAAGTGCACTTTGCCGTTTTCTCATTCGATTCAGATCGCGACAACCCAAAAATACTAAAAGAATACGCAAGAGCCCATGGAATCGACTCTTCTCGATGGACTATAGCCAGAAATTCGCCTGATGCTGTTCGCAGGCTTGCGGTGGCGATCGGGATGAAATACAAAAAAAACAAAACGGGTGATTTCGTACACTCAGAACTGATTACCATATTGGACGAAGATGGCGTCATCAAATATCAGCAAAGTGATAGCAGGCTAAGCGAGGACGATGCTGTGCTTGCCATAAAGCATATGCTGCATTGAGAACCTCTTTTAATGATAGCCTGCGAGTCATTTCCTGAATTCATGAACGGCCGGTTTGGGCAGAAAAAATCAAGGCCGGCTGACTGAAAGGCATCGAACCAGGCAGGTCGATATTGCAAAATCGCTGCCCGATAGCTGCCGGTCACCAGGTTCCGCAATTATCACAAGCGGGGGTTCACAACGTTAATTTCTATCCCGCTTTCCCGCCCTTCCCCTCCAGCTCCTCCCAGCGCGCCATAGCCGCCTGCACTTCGGCCTCGATCTCCTCGCTGCGTGTTTGCAGTTGCTTGGCGCGCCTGGCATCGCTGCGGTAGATCTCGCCGTCGGCAAGGTGCGCGGCTATATCAACCTGCTCGCGCTCCAGTGTTTCAATGCGCTTCGGCAATTCTTCCAGCTCTCGCTGTTCCTTGAAGCCGAGTTTGCTGGCAGGCTTGGTTTTTCCGGCCGAAGCAACAGCTGCACGGGGAGGTGAGAAAACGGCAGGCTTGGCGGCCGCAACTCCCGCCTGGTATTTCTTCACCCGCACCCAGTCCTCGTAACCGCCGACATATTCGATCAGCTTGCCGTCGCCCTCGAAGGCGATCACCTGCGTGACAACGTTGTCGAGGAAGGCGCGGTCATGGCTGACCAGGAAAAGCGTGCCATCATAGTTCGCCAGCAGTTCTTCGAGCAGCTCCAGTGTTTCGATGTCCAGGTCATTGGTCGGCTCGTCGAGCACCAGCACGTTTGCTGGCTGGGTGAACAAGCGCGCCAGCAACAGGCGATTGCGCTCGCCGCCGGAACAACTCTTGACCGGCGAACGCGCGCGCTCCGGCGGGAACAGGAAGTCGCCGAGGTAGCTGATCACGTGTTTCTTCTGCCCGGCTATCTCGACAAAATCCGAGCCCTGGCTGATGGTGTCGGCCAGCGTCGCATTGTCATCGAGCTGCTCGCGCAACTGGTCGAAATAGGCCACCGAAATCTTCGTGCCGAGTTTCACCTTGCCGCTATCCGGCTCCAGATTGCCCAGGATAATTTTCAGCAGCGTGCTCTTGCCCGCGCCGTTGGGACCGAGCAGGCCGATCTTGTCGCCGCGCTGGATGCGGCAGGAAAAATTATCGATCAGCGTGCGTCCGCCAAACGCCTTGCTGACATGCTCCAGCTCTGCCACCAGCTTGCCGGACCGATCCCCGGTATCCACGGTCATCTCGACCTTGCCGACCTTCTCGCGGCGAGCGGCGCGCTCGCGGCGCAACTGTTCCAGGCGCAGCACGCGACCTTCGTTGCGCACACGGCGGGCTTTCACGCCCTGGCGTATCCACACTTCCTCCTGCGCCAGCACCTTGTCGAACTTGGCATTCACCACAGCTTCGTCCGCCAGCATGCGTTCCTTGATCGCCAGGTAGGCGGAAAAAGTACCGGGAAAACTCGCCAGCTTGCCTCTGTCCAGTTCGACGATGCGCGTCGCGACATTGTCCAGAAAACGCCGGTCATGCGTGACGAACAAAACTGCGCCGACAAAGTTGTTCAACAATCCTTCCAGCCATTCGATCGAGGCAAAATCCAGATGGTTGGTCGGCTCGTCCAGTATCAGCACATCCGGCTCGGCCACCAGCGCCTGCGCCAGCGCCACGCGCTTGCGCTGCCCGCCTGACATGTCGCCGACGCGCTTGTCGGGGTCCAGGTCCAGCTTGGCGATCGCGGTCTCGATGCGCGCCTGCACCGACCAGCCATCCTGTGCCTCGAGTTGTGTCTGCAGGTGCTGCATTTCCTCCAGCAGCTTGTCGAAATCGGCGTCCGGCTCTGAAAGCTGGTGCGAGACATGGTGATAATCGTGCAGCAGCTTTTGCAGCTTGCCCAAACCTTTCGCCACCGCATCGAACACCGAGTCGTCGGCATCCAGCACCGGTTCCTGGCTGACGTAGCAGATCCGTGCCGTGGGAGCGCGCCACACCAGGCCGTCATCGAGGCGGGTGTCGACGAGACTGGCCTGCCCGGCCAGCACGCGCATCATGCTCGACTTGCCCCCGCCGTTGCGCCCGATCAGGCCGACGCGCTCGCCCTCGTCGAGTTGAAAATCAGCGTGATCCAGCAGCGCGACGTGACCGAAAGCAAGACTGGCCTTGTCCAAAGTGATAAACGGCATAGGTTATTTTTCTGAAAAAATATGTTTAGAATAAATGGTAGAGCGAGGAAAAACCATTGATCAATCCTCAAGGGGCCGGGACAGTTTTTCGCACGACCAACGCCTTGGTGTTTTTAAACGTATCCAAAAACGCTTGCCGGGTCCTGCTTAAAAAGCCTTCACTGCAGGTTCCCTGGTATTCGAGCCAGTGCACTGTATTGTTGACAACCACAATACTCCCGGATACCAGCAGACTTCCCGCCGACACCGCCACGATAACCGCCACGATGGGCATACACTCCTGGTTGTTGTTGCAGCTTTGAGAGCTTAGTCCAGCTCCCGCGTCTATTTTCTGAAGTGTCATGCTTCGGGTGTGAGTCTCGCATGAACTTTCATCATTACTCGTGGTCGGCAAAAAAATGCAGGCCGACAACGACAACATCATAGCAAGAAGAATCCCCGATTTCCCTTTCGTTTCCATTTAAGCCATTCTCACACAGAAGTATATTTTTTTAGGCTCAGTTCTCAATAAATATTGGCCAGACTCGTGATCAGGAAAAACAGCGCTGATGATAAGTTGATAAAAAGCGTTCGGATGTAGGAGCGGGCCATGCCCGCGAAAGAGTGTTCGCGGGCATGGCCCGCTCCTGCAATTCCCATAGTTATTGATTTAGCGCAAACCGGAATTACAGCTTCGCCCCCGCCGTCAATTTCTTCAGGTCATCGATGATCTGCTTCGAATGGCGCGAGGTTTCCACGCTCAGATAAACCTTGCTGACATTGCCTTGCGGGTCGATCAAGAAGGTATAGCGCCGTGCAAACTTGATCAGCCATAAATTCATCAGCGCGCCGTATTCATCCGCAGTTGCGGCGGTCTTGTCGGCCAGCAACGGAAACGGCAGGTGATATTTCTTCGCGAATTCCGCATGACTGTCTGTGTCGTCCACGCTCACCCCCACAACCTGTGCACCCAGTTCGGATATCTGGTTCAGGTCGTCGCGAAACGCGCACGCCTCCTGGGTGCAACCCGGCGTATCGTCCTTGGGATAAAAATACAAGACCAGCCACTTGCCCCGATATTCCCGCAGAGTATGGTATTTGCCATTCTGGTCTGGAAGATTGAAATCCGGCGCCGGCTTGCCCACTTCCGGCAGCTCGCCGGCGCGCGCCGCACGCGCCACCAGCAACGCCGCAAACACTATCAGCGCGATAATTATCGCCAACCATTTCATATTCAACCCCTCAAACCGGCAAGTGCCGAAAACTCCAGAACCGCAGCAACAGCACGGACAACAGCGCCAGCAGCCCGGCAAACAGGAATGCCGTATTGGCATCCCGGTAATGCCAGATCGTGCCGAACAGTACCCCGGCTGGAATCGCGCTCAATCCAACAGTGAGATGATACCAGCCAAACGCAGTGCCGCGCTCGCGCTTGTCGGCATACACGCTGATCAGCGCGCGCTCGGAACCCTCGCCCAGACCGATCAGCAGGCCGTAGAGCACGGTGGCCAGCCACAATCCATTGCCGTGTTCAACAAGGCCGAGCATGAAAAAACTCAGCGCATAGCCCGACCAGCTGATGATGGTAAGGCGCCGCTTTCCAAAAGCGTCCGCCAGGCGACCGCCGGGCAGCGCGGTTACCGACTTGCAGATATTGAGCGTCGCCCACAACAGCAGCACCTGCACCAGACTCATGCCCAGCTCATTGCCGCGCAACAGGATAAAGCCCTCCGACACGCGCGCAAAGGTGAACAGCATCAGCACCCACAAATAACGGCGCATGTTCAGCGAGAGCTGCGGCCACGCCAATGGCGCAAGCAACGTTGCCTGCTCCGCGTCACCGGGCCCGGGTTCGGACGGGCGCGCAGGTTCGCGCACCGCGAAGATCAGCACCAGCAACACCAGCACACCCGGCACTGCCGACCACAAAATCACCTCGCTCACCGGCCAGTGCATCCAGCCCAGCGCGGCGACAGCGAGCAGCGTGCCAGCCAGCGCGCCGGCATTATCCATCGCGCGATGGAATCCGTAGGCGCGACCGTGTATCTCGGGGTGGGTGCTGTCTCCCAGCAGCGCATCTCGCGGCGCGGTGCGCAAACCCTTGCCGGCGCGATCCAGGCTGCGCAACAGCAACAGCGCGCCCCAGCTCGACACCAACCCCAGCAAGGGGCGAGCCAGGTTGGACAAGCCATAGCCGAATACCATCAGTTTTTTTCGCCGGCCGTGCTTCTTGTCGGAATAGCGCCCCGCCCACAACTTGAGCAGACTCGCGGCCGCATCAGCCACCCCTTCCACCAGTCCCAATATCACGGGGCCCCCGCCAAGTACCGTGGCAATGATTATCGGAATGAACGGCGTCACCATCTCCGAGGCCATGTCGTTCAGAAAGCTGACCAGGCCGATGGCGATCACGGTGGCGGGCAATTTATGTCGGGTCATAGGTGTCGTGTCGTCGGTATTAAGGAGCCTTTATCTAGCGCGTGATTTGCGCTAGAGTGCGGCGCGGCTGTCCCGGTAGTTAAACGCATACAGGCAATAATACATCCGGACAGCGGCAAACCAGGCCGGTTTGTTTTTTCGCAAAACAGTAAATGCACCATTGTGGAATCCATTGCACCACCGCAGGGCTGAATTATCGGGGAAGCGCTGATTTCATATCCGGCGTTATTGCTTAACGCATTGAAATCATCCGGGTACATATTTGGCATGCATGTTGCTGAATACCTGCTCAACGCTCCGCCCAATTGCCGGGGCCAACAACTTGAAAGGGGAGAACTTGCATGAATAACGTCGTTAATCTTAAAAATACCACCACGTGGTTCCATCATCGCTGGTGGCAGCTGGTGTTCGGGCTGGTTGCGATGATGTCGATTTCGAGTTCCCAGTATGCATGGGCCCTGTTTGTGAAGCCTTTGCAGGCTTCCCTCGGCAGCAGCCTTGCCGCCGTCCAGGTCACCTTTTCTATCCTGATCGTATTGCAGACCTGGCTTTCACCGCTGCAGGGATTCCTGATACAAAAATTCGGCCCCAGGTTGCTAATCTCCGCCGGCGCGATACTGACCGGGGGCAGCTGGGTGGTGGCTGCCTCGGTGCATGATCTTGCCGGCCTGTATCTGTCCTACGGGGTGATGGGCGGACTCGGGACCGGAATCATCTATGTGGGCATCGTCGGCTTGATGGTGCAGTGGTTCCCGGACAAGCGCGGACTTGCTACCGGCCTGGTGGCTGCAGGCTATGGCTTTGGTGCGATCATGACGACCTTCCCGATCGCGACGATGATCAAGAATTCGGGCTACACGAATGCCCTGACTCTGTTTGGAATCATCCTGGGCCTGACGGGACTGGTGGTCGCCCAGGGTTTGCGTCGCCCGCCCAAGCCGTCCGGCCTGCCGGGACAGGCAGCCGTATCTTCCAGCAAAGCCGTGTCCCAGAGCACTCGCAATTTCACTTCGGTCGAGATGCTGAAAACGCCGGTGTTCTGGTTGTTGTTCGTGATGATGACGATGATGTCCACCGGCGGACTGATGGTCATCTCGCAGATGGGGGCGTTCGCCAAGGATTTCGGGGTCAGCGACGTGCTGGTGTTCGGTTTGGCTGCGCTGCCGCTGGCGATGTCTATCGACCGCTTCACCAACGGATTGACGCGCCCGTTCTTCGGCTGGATTTCCGATCATATCGGCAGAGAAAACACGATGTTCATCGCTTTCCTGCTGGAAGCCATCGCGATCCTGATGATGCTTGCGTTCAGGGACAATGCTGTGGCGTTCGTGCTGCTGTCCGGCATTGTGTTCTTCGGCTGGGGCGAAATATTCTCGCTGTTCCCCGCCACACTGACCGACATTTTCGGCACTGGCAACGCGACAGCCAATTACGGCTTCCTGTATATGGCCCAGGGTGTCGGCGCTATCCTTGGCGCGCCACTTGCCGCCTTGCTGCATGAAAGCACGCAGAGCTGGGTGCCGATCTTCGGCATCGTCACGGTGATGGATGTGACCACCGCGCTGCTTGCGTTCTTCGTGCTGAAAGCATGGCGCAAACGGATGGGTACGCAACCCGTCGCAATGGACCTTGCCGCAAGTACAGCCTGACAATCCATAGCCGGGCGCGTGTTGAAACAGGCCACGGTAATCCGATACGGATTGCCGTGGCCTTATTGCGCAAACATGCAACAGGCGCAACCCGATAGACCGCCATCTGTTTCAGTGGCAGGCTCAAGGCTGTCTCTCTGGTAAACTGCGCGGCAACACGCCGGGCGAAAAGCACACAGCCGTTCAGCCTTGGCGCGCGACCAGACCGGCCATTGAATAACCTCGAGTAAAAACACATGACAAACAAATCGAAAACCGGCGGCGCAATGGCGGTCGCACCGCATTTTCTGGCAGCGCAATCGGCCCGCGATGTGCTCAAGGAGGGCGGTAACGCGATCGAGGCCATGGTCGCTGCGGCTGCGACGATCGCGATGGTCTATCCGCACATGACGAGCCTGGGCGGAGACGCGTTCTGGCTGATCCATGAGCCGGGGCAGGAGCCGGTAGCCATCGATGCCTGCGGCGGAGCGGCGGCGGGATTGACCGCGTCGTTTTATTCATCCAAAGGATTGGGCAGCATCCCGGTGCGCGGGCCGCTGGCCGCGAATACTGTCGCGGGCACGGTGTCTGGCTGGGAGCGCGCGCTGGAATTGAGCAGGCAGCGCTGGGGCGGAACGCTGCCCTTGTCGCGACTGCTTGCCGATGCGATCCATTACGCGGAACAGGGCGCGCCCGTCACCGCCAGCCAGATGCGCAGCACAACCGCAAAGCAGGCTGAGCTGGAAGGACAACCGGGCTTCCGCGAATGTTTCCTGGCCGACGGCAAGCCGCCCGAACAAAACAGCCTGTTTTTCCAGCCCAGGATGGCCGCACTGCTGCGCCACTTGAGCCGCGCCGGGCTGGACGATTTTTATCGCGGCGAACTGGCGCAGACAATAGCCGCCGACCTGGCGGCGATCGGCAGTCCGGTTACGCTTTCGGACCTGAACGGCTACCGGGCCGGGATGGTGAAACCGCTGGCGCTGGCACACAGCCTGGGCACGTTGTACAACCTGCCGCCGCCGACCCAGGGCGTGGTATCGCTGATGATCCTCGGCATTCTCGACCGTCTCGGCCTGGAGGAGATAACACCAGACAGCGCCGACTACGTGCATTGCGTCGTCGAGGCGACCAAGCAGGCATTCAAAATCCGTGACGCCGAAATCACCGATCCGCGTTATATGCGCATGGACGCGCAGGACTGCTTGAAACCGGAATTTTTAGACCCGCTGGCGCACGCGATCAGGCTGGACAAAGCGCTGCCGTGGGGAAAGAACCTCGCCCCCGGCGATACCATATGGATGGGGGCAATCGACAGCGAAGGACGCGCGGTGAGTTTCATCCAGAGCATCTACCACGAGTTCGGCAGCGGCGTCGTGCTGGAACAGAGCGGACTCAACTGGCAGAACCGCGGCTGCAGTTTTTCGCTGGACGAGAACGCGCTGAACGCGCTGAAGCCGGGACGCAAACCTTTTCACACGCTGAACCCGGCGCTGGCCCGCTTGCATGACGGGCGGGTGATGGTCTACGGCACGATGGGCGGCGACGGCCAGCCGCAGACCCAGGCGGCGGTGTTCACCCGCGCGATCGTCTACGGGCAAAGCCTGCAGCAGGCAGTGAGCGCGCCGCGCTGGCTGCTCGGGCGCACCTGGGGCTCGTCGTCTGACACGCTGAAACTCGAATCGCGTTTCAGTGCAGAAGTTGTCGAATCGCTGCGCCGCCGCGGCCACGAGGTCGAGGTGCTGCAGGATTACGACGAGGCGATGGGGCATGCCGGCGCTATCGTTCGCGATACCGATGGCACGCTGGAAGGAGCCTCCGACCCGCGCAGCGACGGCGGCGTGGCGGGGTTCTGATCGGTCTAGCGCTGCTTCCTCTCCGCTGCCTGTCCGTAACCGGCAAAGCGCTGCTGCGCATCCTGAAATTCCTGCGCGCTCAGCAGTACCGGCTCGCCTGCCTGCAATGCGCGCAAATACATCTCGCTGAGTGTTTCGACTTCCACGGTGATCCTGAACGCCTCGGCGAGATCGATACCCGTTGCGATCATGCCGTGGTTCGCCAGCAGGCACGCCTTGCGGTCTCGAAGCGCGTGCAGCGCGTTGTTTGATAATTCCTGGGTGCCGAAGGTCGCGTAATTTGCGCAGCGTATCGTGTCGCCGCCGACCAGCGCGATCATGTAGTGGAACGGCGGAATGTCGCGGCGCAGGCAGGCCAGAGCGGTCGCCGCGATTGAATGAGTATGCACGACTGCGCCCACCTCGCCGCGCTGCGCCAGAATGTCGCGATGGAACAGCCACTCGCTGGAAGGCTGCCAGCGCCCGCGCGCAGACCCGTCCATGTGCACGAAAACAATGTCGTCTTCGGTGAGTCCTTCCGCGCCCATCCCTGAAGGGGTGATCAGCATGCCTTCGCCGTATCTCGCGGAGAGATTGCCGGAAGCGCCACGGTTCAGCCCCAGTTCGTCAAGTTTCTTTGTGATGCGCACCATCCCGCTGCGCAGTTCATTTTCGTTCATGATTTCACTTTCTCAGAATTCCATTCACGATCTTCATCCATCCGCCGCATGCTCAACAAATCCAAAAACAAATTCTTGCCACAGAGTACACAGAGACCACAGAGAAAACCGCAGGCAATTGTCATGTCGCCGATCCTCTCTGTGTGCTCTGTGATCTCTGTGGCTAAAGGTTTTACCGCAAAACCTGCATCGCTCCCGCATCTGCCTGCACCACGCCGCGCTCGGTGATCAACCCAGTCACCAGCCGCGCCGGAGTCACGTCGAAGCCGTAGTTGGCGGCGCGCGAATTTTCCGGGGTAAGCCGCACGGTGCGCACCTGCCCGTCGTCGCACAGCCCGGAGATGTGCGTCACCTCCTCCGCCGCGCGTTCCTCGATCGGGATTTCCTTCACGCCGTCCTGAAGAGTCCAGTCTATCGTCGGCGTCGGCAGCGCGACATAGAACGGCACGCCGTTATCAAACGCGGCCAAGGCTTTCAGATAGGTACCGATCTTGTTGCACACGTCGCCGCGCGCGGTGACGCGGTCGGTGCCGACGATCGCCATGTCCACCATGCCGTGCTGCATCAAATGCCCGCCGGTATTGTCCGCGATCACCGTGTGCGGCACGCCGTGCTGGCCGAGTTCCCACGCGGTCAGGCTCGCGCCCTGGTTGCGCGGGCGGGTCTCGTCGACCCACACATGCAAAGGTATACCCGCGTCGAACGCGGTATAGATCGGCGCCAGCGCCGTGCCCCAATCCACCGTCGCCAGCCAGCCCGCATTGCAGTGGGTGAGGATGTTCACTGTACTTGTTTTCTTTTCATGCATCGCGCGGATGAACTCGCTGCCATGACGACCGATGCTAGCATTGATCTCCACATCTTCGTCGGCGATGCGTGCCGCCTCCTGCCAGGCCGCCGCCGCGCGATCGCTTTCAGGCAGCAGCGCGAGGAAGGCACGCATCCGCTCCACACCCCAGCGCAGGTTCACCGCCGTCGGCCGCGCCAGCAGCAGCTTGTCGCAGCTCGCCTTCAGCGCGGCATCCGAAGCATGGTGCTTCATCGACAACGCCACGCCATAAGCCCCCGTCACGCCGATCAGCGGCGCGCCGCGCACCTGCATGTCGCGTATTGCACGCTCGGCATCGCGCATTGTTTCCAGCCGCAGCGTGGTGAAGATGTGCGGGAGTTTGGTCTGGTCGATGATCTCCACCGCCGCGTTGTCGGCGGTGGGCCAGATGGTGCGATAGGGGGTGCTGTTGATTTTCATAAAATCATTTCATTGCTTGTTTTGACGGAGTTTCGCAGGTCGGGTTAGCGTAGCGCAACCCGGCATTTTTCGCATACCCATTTCTTCGCCGGGCTGCGGCTTGCGACCTAATTCAACCTACGTTTAATCCCCCTCAAACTCGCACAGTGCAAAAACTTTATGGCCATGCTTCTCCAGCCGCGCGCGTCCGCCGATGTCCGGCAAGTCGATGATGAAGCAGCATTCGACGATCTTGCCGCCCATCTTTTCGATCAGCTTGCAGGCGGCGTCCGCGGTGCCGCCGGTGGCGATCAGGTCATCCACCAGCAGCACGCGGTCGCCCTTCTGAATCGCATCGGTGTGGATCTCGATGCGGTCGGTGCCGTATTCGAGTGCGTAGTCGTGACCTATGGTTTCGGCGGGCAGTTTGCCTTTCTTGCGGATCGGGATGAAGCCCTTGGTCAGCGCGTAAGCCAACGCTGCGCCGAAGATAAAACCGCGCGCTTCGATGCCGGCGATCTTGTCGATCTTAACGTCTTTGTAGCGCCGCGCCAGCTCATCTATCGTGGCGCGAAAACCTGCCGGGTCCTTGAGCAGCGTGGTGATATCGCGGAACTGGATGCCCTGCTTGGGGTAGTGGGGGACGGTGCGTATCTTAGATTTAATGGTCACTCTATTTCTCCCTGAAGTTTCAATCAAAAAATAATGATCCTTAAAAACATTTAGCCACAGAGAACACAGAGATCACAGAGAAAACCAAATGGTTGAAACAAGAGATCGCTTACCACCTGTTGAGCAAGTCCAGGAAACATGTGAAACCGCCAATCTCTCTGTGTACTCTGTGTACTCTGTGTACTCTGTGTTCTCTGTGGCTTGATTTTTGTTTTGATTTTTTATTTTTTCAACATTCGCCCGGCGACGGCAGACAATTTTTCAATCATCGCCGTGTCGCGCGCTTCCGGTGCGGTGATGATCGCGTGTTGCAGCGCGCTGCGGCAGCCGCATGCGGCCGCGCAGGCATCGGACTGCACACGCGGAGCGACGTTCTTCACCAGCGCGCGTGCCTTGTCGGCGTTGGCCAGCAGCACTTTCACGATCGCATCCACGGTGACGTCATCGTGATTCGGGTGCCAGCAATCATAGTCGGTCACCATCGCGACGGTGGCGTAGCAGATCTCGGCTTCGCGCGCGAGCTTGGCTTCGGGCATGTTGGTCATGCCGATCACGTCGCACTGCCAGGAGCGATACAGCTCCGATTCCGCCAGGCTGGAGAACTGCGGCCCTTCCATCACCAGATACGTTCCACCGCGCGCCGCCGGGATGCCGGCCTGCTGCGCGGCAGCATGGAGATGCTGCCCGAGGCGGCCGCACACCGGATGCGCCATCGAGACATGCGCGACCAGGCCGTTGCCGAAGAAACTTTTTTCGCGCGCGCAGGTGCGATCGATGAACTGGTCGACGATCACGAACATGCCCGGCGTGAGATGCTCGCGCAGAGAACCCACCGCGCTGACCGATACGATGTCGGTCACGCCCAGCCGCTTCAACGCGTCGATGTTGGCGCGAAAGTTGATCCCGGACGGGGGCAGCCTGTGCCCGCGACCGTGGCGCGGCAGGAAGGCAACGGGCTGTGACTTCAATTCCCCAATGGGCAATTCGCCGATCAGCACTTCGTCCGACGGTTCGCCGAATGAAGATTCCGCCTTCACCCAGCGCGTGTTCTGCAGACCATCGATGTCGTATACACCGCTGCCGCCGATGATCGCCAACATTTCCACTTCCTTTTAGTGCCCCTGAAAACTGCTATTTAACAAGGCATGAAAAACACGAATCCAAAGGGTTTCATTATTTTCCCTTAAATCTGCCAATTATTGCGAGTAGCCGAATTTTGTTTCACACAGGTCAAGCGAGGTATTCGGTGGCCATGCGGCCTCTATCACGTCTTTGCCCATCTGGTTCCTGAGCTTGAGGAACGTACTCTGGTCATTTGCCAAACAGGCGAATCTGGCAAAGTTATTCAGGTTCCATTTGCTCTTTGGGTGCCGCGCCATCAGGTCTTCAAAACCCTGTTTCATCTTCGGCCAGGTAGCGTGCGTTTCTTTGAAGAGTCGGCCAGCTGGAAAGTCTCCCGAAGCATACCAATAAAGCCGCGCATACATCGAATTGCCATCTGTCTCTTTGGTATTATCGACAGACCACTTGACCAGGTTGTCCACCGTACCCCAACTCCCGCCCCATTTTGGTGAAAGAAATCTCAGCATCGTGAAATAGGTCGGGTAATAAGTCTTGTATTTCCTTGCCCCATCCAGGAACATCTTGTCCCGCTCTTCTGCGGGACGATCGAGCGCACTTTGAATGATGATCATTTTGTTATACCAGCTCGGCATTTGCGAAGCATAGGGCTTGGCGTCATTCAATACTTTTTCCGCCGTCTCCATTCTTTCCTTGAACAACCTCCAGCCATCGGGAGTCACCGAAGAAGCAAAGCCACCTCCGCGCGCATTCCATGCGTAGCTCACCCAATAATCAGCATCAGCCAATGCGACGAAGGCCTTGCCCGGGTATTTCTTTTTCAAATCATCCACCCTGCTCAAACTCGCGCTCCAGTCCGGCTGGCCATCATATGCCGCCTCATACCCGGTATCCAGCGCAGTCATCATCGGACGGCCATCATCCCAGACACATTCCGGATTCATCCATGCGTTGGCGATTCCGTCAAGCAATGCATCGTCATGCCAGAAATAATCCTTCACGACCTCACTGTATGCCTGCAGAGCATCGGGGCCATCGTCAGGTAGCCCCTCGGAAACATTGCAGCCCTTGTGCTTCTGCGAAACAGGGAAAAATGCCATCCCCGGCGCATGCTCACGAAAGGCCTCCATCTCCTCGTCATCATCCTTGAAAGAAGAAATATGGATACGCGGGGTAGAACTGGATGGCGGCTGTAATCTTGGGTCGGTACCCGCGGCTATCGGCTCGGGTTGTTTGTTCTGGTATTTCCAGACCAGTTTCTGGGTGTCAGTTGTGCTGCTGTCGTCCGCCTTGGGCACCCCGACGGTTTTGATCCGCAGATGCAGGAATGCGGGAGCGGTCAGGCTGACGACCGCATCGTCGTAAGCCATGTATCTCGGGAAAAGCTCATTCAGGACGACGTTATGCGGCGGGGCCATCGGTTCTTTCTGGATGACCTTGTAGGAATATACCAATGTGTCGCCGACTTCCACCTGCTGAAAGGTGATGAATTTCAGCTGCGTCCGGATGTAAGCCGGCATTTGCGCGGGATCGCTGGCGCCTGCCCCGGCGGCATCGGCCGAACCGGATAGTACGGCCTGAATATGCTCGCCATTCTTTTTCAAGGTGTAGGCGGTCAGTATCTCGACATCCCGTTTTTTGCCCATGGCGGAATTGCGCATCCCGACCGGGATGTTCTTGGACCGCACCACGCCCTGCTGATTGAGCACGGACATCTCTATCTCGCCGGTTTCAGTATAGGTGCCGTCGGCATTCACGTCGTAATGCACGTGATATTCCTTGAATGCCTTGGGCATCCCGGTTTTCGCAGCCGGAATTCCTTCTGCGTTTGCATGGAAGAACGGTATCAGCAGGATGCTCGCCACCAAAGCAAGTAAGCCTGGAACACCGCGATGTTTTTTACGCTGTCCTTGCAAGCACATATTCCCCCCGATTGGATGATATAGCTATTTTTTCAAAGCTGCCGCATGGTTTATGCAGATACACGGCGAAGCTGCTCAGCCATCAGGTCGCTCCAGCGTCAATCCTGCCGGATACATGGCTGTATTACATGAACCTGTGATCGCAAAGATCGATGGAATAATTGCTTGGCCATTTGCCCGGCACGATGCGCCCCTGTATCCTTGGCCGCATCCTCAGGTAAGCCTCCCTGTCGCCGGCGCGGCAGGCAAATGCGGCAAACTCGTTGAGATTGTCATCGCTGGGGTAGCGCCTCACCCATTCCTCGAATGAATCCTTCATTCTGGGCCAGGAAACAAGGCTGCCCTGAAACAGATGAAATTCGATCTTCTGGCGATCATTGATCTGCGCATAAAGCAGTGCGTAATCGATATTGCCATCCAGGGGTTTCGTGAGGGCGACTGCCCGGTTGACCAGATCATCGACCTTGCGCCAATCCGTATCTTTCCCGGACCAGTGCGACCAGCGTTTGGCCATTTCGACATACAACGGCTGGTAATAGGGCTGCTTGCGGATGCCCTCATCAAACAACTGCGCGGTGAACTTGTCTTCGCGCTTATCATCGATCGAGACCTCCAGGTATGTTTCGTACCACAGCGGATTATTCGCAGCATATGGCCGCGACTCCTTTAGAGCTTGCTCGGCCCGCTGCATGCGCTGATGGAATACTTTTATTGCCACGGGATCCACATCACTGTTGTACTCGTAGCCGCGGATGTGCCATGCGTAGGCGACCCAGTATCTTGCCTCGGCGATCGCCGCCCCCGGGGACTCGGGGTTGAATTTGCGCCATTTCTGAATGCGCTCGAGATTTCCATGCCAATCCGAGATTTGCGAGAAATAATTCAATGCTCCTCTGAAGCCATCCAGTTTCCACTCACCGTTCCTGTCCCGCTCTTTGGGATTGTTCCACCGCTCAATCAATGCATCCAGCGAGGCAAAATCCAGCTCGTTCAGATCCTGAAAGAATATCTGCCAGGGATTGATGCCCGCCTGATTTTCCACTTCCCCAACGGAGGGATTTGCTGCCTTGGCCGACCAAATGTATGGCCAGTCGAATATCCGATTTAGAATTACCTCCTTGCCGCACGGGTAAACTTTCACCGCCAGTGCGTCCGTGTGCAACTGTTCCGATCCCGACGGCCTCACCACCTCTGCAGTGATATGAAACTGCTGCCCAACAGGTAACACATAAGGGTGAAATCCTTCGGATCGCACGATGCCGTCCCTGGATTTTGCAGACGCACCCAGACATAGCTGCCCCCTGGAGCCGTCATTGGAGCCAACAAGTTCTATGTCGACTGACTCAGGGCTGGTCTTGACGACATGAAAGGAGTCGATGCTCACGTTTCTTTGCGGAACCGGTTCTGCAGGGCCTTGAGAAACACAGCCCGACAGCATCGCAATACTTAGACCAGCTGCCGCCACACAGGACCTTGCCCTGTCGCATAGTTGGCGATAGATGATGCACGAAACGACTTTACCCCTGCGAAGATCGATCGAACAAAGCATGGCCCATTACCCTTTCAGTTTCACTTCTCAAAATGAATCTTCATGTCTTGATAGGCACGCGCAGTGTCAGCGCGCACATCAATTCATAGCTGACCGTTCCCGCGGCGCGCGCCACTTCCTCGATAGGCATACCCTCGCCCCACAACACGACGCGGCTGCCGACATCGGCCTGGGGCAGCGCGCTCAGGTCCACATACAGCATGTCCATCGAGACGCGCCCCAGCGTTTTGGTGCGCTGCCCACCCACCAGCACCGGCGTGCCACTCGGCGCATGCCTGGGATATCCGTCCGCATAACCGCAGGCGACGATGCCGATACGCATATTGCTTTCGGCACGGAACAACGCACCGTAACCGACCTCGTCGCCGGCGCGCAGTTGCTGCGTGGCGATGATACGGCTGCTCAACGTCATTGCCGGTTTCAACCCGAGCTGCTGCGCGCTGGCATCGGCAAACGGCGACGCGCCATACAGCATGATGCCGGGGCGCACCCAGTCGGCGTGGGTGGACGGGTAACGCAGCAGCGCGGCGGAATTCGCCAGCGAGCGCGGCACGCGATGAGCTGAAGCGAGATCGTTGAACAGGGCGAGCGGCCCGGCGACGCCGCGTTCTTCGTCGGCGTTGGCGAAATGTGTCATCAGCGTGATGTCGCGCACCGCGCGGTGGCGGCGCAGCTGTTCCATCGCCTGCGCCACCTGCTGCGGCGCAAAGCCCAGGCGGTTCATGCCGCTGTTGACCTTGAGCCAGACATCGAGTGTCCCCTTTCCGGATTTCATCGGGCCGGGATAGGCATCCAGCATCGCGATCTGCCACTGGCTATGAATCACGGTGGCCAGGTCGTATTCGGCAATGCCGGATAATTCTTCCGCGGAAAAAAATCCTTCCAGCAGCAGAATAGTCTGGCGGTAACCCGCATCGCGCAGGCGCACCGCATCCTGGATATCCAGCAGCGCGTAGCCGTCTGTCGCGGCAAGCGCCTCGGCGGCACGCATCACGCCATGGCCGTACCCATCCGCCTTGATGACGGACATGATGCGCGCTGAAGTGGCGCGGCGCGCCACCCGGAGGTTACTCTCCATTGCAGCGAGATCGATATGTGCTTGTATCGGGCGTGCCATGAAATCCTGTTCACTGCAAGATGATTGATAAGGACGGGAATGATAGCAGGGGCAATCCTTTCGTGTTATAAAACGAACTGACAAGAAATGAAAAATATGAAATCAGTTTAATGAATCCCGGTTTTTACATCATCCTTGCGGCGCAGTTCTTTTGGCTACGGCCAGTCTGCGTTGCAGTCTTTAACGTGCTACGCACATTAGCCTCCGCCGAAAGAACATGAATCGAGGTTTTTACATTATCCTTGCGGCGCAGTTCTTTTCCGCGCTCGCTGACAACGCCCTGCTGTTCGCCGCCATCGCCTTGCTGCAATCCCTGCACGCCCCCAACTGGCACACGCCGATATTGCAGGAAGCCTTCATCTTCTCCTACATCATGCTGGCCCCTTTCGTCGGCGCGTTCGCAGATTCGCTGCCCAAGGGGCGGGTGATGTTCATCAGCAACAACGTCAAGATACTCGGCTGCCTCGCGATGCTGTTCGGGCTCGACCCGCTGCTCGCCTATGGCCTGGTCGGCCTGGGCGCGGCGATCTATTCGCCGGCCAAATACGGTATCCTGACCGAATACCTGCCGCCGGGGAAGCTGGTGCTGGCGAACAGCTGGATGGAGGGGCTGACGGTACTGGCGATCGTGCTGGGCGCCGTCGTCGGAGGCCTGCTGGTCAGCCCCGCGATCGCCGGGCCGATGCTGCAATGGTGGGACGTGCCGTTCATCGATACCGGCATCGACACCCCTCCTGAACTGGCGATCGCCATCATCACCGGGATCTATCTCGTCGCAGCCGCATTCAACCTGTACATCCCGAAAGTGGCGATCGACCACAAACCGCTCAGCAGCAACCCGGTCTTTCTGCTCACCGAGTTCTGGCACTGTTTCAGGCTGCTGTGGAAAGACCCGCTGGGCCAGGTTTCGCTCGCCGTCACAACGCTGTTCTGGGGTGTGGGCGCCACGCTGCGCCTGCTGCTGCTGGCCTGGGCAGCGCTGGCATTGCATTTCGACATCAGTGCAGGCGCCCAGCTTACCGCCTGGTTCGCCATCGGCATCGCGCTCGGCGCGGTGCTGGCGGCAAAATTCGTCAAGCTCGAACATTCGGTGAAGGTGCTGCCGGTCGGCATCGCGATGGGGTTGATGGTGCTGCTGATGATCCCGATCACCAACAGCACGCTGGCGACGCTGCTGCTGATCGCGCTCGGCGCGATGGGCGGCTATTTCGTCGTACCGATGAATGCGCTGCTGCAGCACCGCGGCCATCTGCTGATGGGTTCGGGCAGCTCGATAGCGGTACAAAACTTCAATGAAAACCTGAGCATCTTCGCGATGCTGGGACTGTATGCGGGGATGCAGAAACTGCATCTCAATCTCTACATCATCATCCTGGTGTTCGGCCTGCTGCTGGCGGGCATCATGTCCGCGCTATACAGACGCCACGGGCATGACCAGGACATGGGGCAGCTGTAGGGGCACGGAAGCCAAAGCAACACCTCATGCGTGGCGCCACCAGTGCGTCCCCAATAACGCCTCGAATTCCTCAATTGGGACAGGTTTGCTGAACAGATAGCCCTGGTAGGCCTTACAGCCATTGCGCCTGAGGAATGCCAGCTGGGCATCGGTTTCCACTCCTTCTGCGATCACGTCCAGACGAAAATTCGTCGCCATGTCGATGATAGTTTGCACCAACAGCGCGTCGTTCGGGTCCGCGGTGATATCGCGGACGAAACTCTGGTCGATCTTGAGCTGGTCCAGGGGCAACAATTTCAAATAGGATAATGAAGAATAGCCGGTGCCGAAATCGTCCATCGACAATCGCACCCCCAGTTTCCTGAGCGCTTTCATTGTTGCTATTGTCCCTTGCACGTCGCCCAGCACCACGCTTTCGGTCAGCTCCAACTTCAAACGCGACGGGATGATGTGATGCTTTTTGATAGCCGCAGCAACCTGCGCCACGAAATCCGGCAGCGCAAATTGCTGCGCACCGACATTGATCGCCAAAGTCAATGAGCGCGCAAGCGGGTTCTTCTCCCATAATTTCAACTGGCTGCAGGCCATTTCAAGCACCCACTGGCCAATTTCCGCGATCAACATGCTCTCTTCGGCGAGCGGGATGAATTGCCCCGGCGAGACCATGCCCCGTGCCGGATGTATCCAGCGCAACAAAGCTTCTGCACCCAGCGGACGATGTTCGTTATCCACCTGGATCTGATAATACAAATGCATTTCCTGCAGTGAAATGGCGCTGCGCAAATCTTTCTCCAGCGCGGCACGTTCTTCCACCGCCTGTTGCATCGCCGGATCAAAAAAGCACACCGTGTTGCGCCCGGCTGACTTGGCCTGATACATCGCGAGGTCGGCATGCTTCAGCAGGGTATCCACCGATTCGGTGCGCCCCCGGTACAGGCAAACACCTATGCTGGGAGAACTATGCTGCACCTGGCCGCCCAGCAAATAGGGTTTCCCCAGCTCGCTGCGTATCTTTTCGGCAACATGCGCGGCCTTTTGTGTGGTTTCAGCGGCGTCGGGATCAACCTCTTCGATCAACACCACGAACTCATCACCGCCCATTCTGGCTATGGTGTCAATTTCCCTCACACAGACCTTGATGCGCGCCGCAACTTCAATCAGCAGCAAATCGCCAACACCGTGCCCCAGGGTATCGTTCAGCACTTTGAACTTGTCCAGATCAAGGAACAGCAATACGCCGTATATCCCGCTGCGCTCCGAGGCCGCCAAAGCATGACTGAATCTTTCCTGAAACAAGCGCCGATTGGGCAATTTGGTCAGCGTGTCATAAAACGCCAGGCTGAATATTTCTTCCTCCGCCAGCTTGCGCTGGCTGATATCACTGAAAATCCCCACATAATGGCTCACCTGTCCCGCCACATCCCGCACTGTCGTGATCGTCAGCCACTTCGGGTATTCGTCGCCGTTCCTGCGTTTGTCCCATATCTCTCCCTGCCACTGCCCGGTTTCGGCTATCTGTCGCCACATTTCCCTGTAGAAATCCTGGTCGTGCTTGCCTGAGCTCAGCATATGCGGGGTGTGTCCGACGACTTCATTCGTGCTGTAGCCGGTGATTTTTTCAAAAGCCCTGTTCACGCGCATGATACGGTTGTCCGGGCCGGTGATCATGATCGCGTCATGGGTTTCGAAAGCGATCGCGGCAATGCGCAACTGGTCCTCTTTCAGCTTACTTTCGGTGATGTCCTGCATCGTTCCAACCGAGCGCAATGGCTGGCCATTTTCATCGAAATCGCTATAACAGTATTCCTTTACCCACCGGACATGGCCATCCCCGAACAACAAGCGGTGCTCCAGTTCGTACGGTTGGCGGTCTTGCAACGATTGCATGTACGTCCGGTGCATCTTTTCCCGGTCATCCGGATGAACCACCTCCAGGAATTTCTGGTATAAGGGCTGACCCTGCGCCTGATCAAGATCGAGCATCCGGTAAACTTCATCAGACCAGAGCAACTCGCCGCCCACATGATCGAGCTCCCAGCTCCCGATATGCCCCAGCCGCTGGGCTTCATTGAGCAAATTCTGTTTGTGCCGCAGTGACAGTTGATTACGGATTTTTTCGGTGACATCCTGAAACGACGCCATCATGCACAAGGGCTTGCCAGCTTCGTCCGTTACCACACTCGCTGACAATTCCAGATCGGCCAGCGAGCCATCGCTCCTGAGCGCGCGCAACTCGCCGCGCCAGTATCCCTGCCGCCTCAGGATTTCCATCGCGGCCACGGCCGCTTCAGGGTCTTCCAAAAACTCCATAGGGAAGTGTCCGATGGCATCCTCCGGCCCTTTCAGCCGCCAAAGATCGACGTATGCCTGGTTGACATAAGATATCCTGCCGTCCATGCCGGAAATGGCAACCGGATCCATCGATGACGCAATGGCGGCATCCTTGATGCGCAGCTGTGCCAGACTAAGCGTCAGTTGCGCAGTACGCTCCTCGACACGGGTCTCCAGCGAGCGATGCAGCGATTGCAGATTTTCGGCCATGCGATTGAAGGCGCGCCCCAGGATGCCAATCTCGTCGTTGCCCTGCTCGCTCACCCGGCGCGTCAGGTTTCCCAGGGCTCCCTCTTCCGCACCGCGCGCCAATTCCTGAAGCGGAACTGCCAGCCGCCGCCCGAAATAGTACGCAACCAACCCGACGCACAGCAGCAACCCCAACACCGCCGTCAACAGGACAATCCGTTGGTGTGCTATCGGCGCAAGCACTTCATCCGCGTCGATCTTGACCACCATCCCCCAGTTCAGCTCGGGCAGGTAGCGCCACGCGGCAAGCTCCTGCTTACCGCGATAATCAGGCATCATCCCCCTGCCAGCTTCACCAAAAACCGCCAGCGGCATCGGAAGTTTCAGGCTTTCCTGCCCGCCAAGCCTGAGCTTCAGCGCGGCATCTGGGCGATACTTGAGCGGTGTGGTTACCACAAATCCGTCTCCGTCCCGCTGGGCGAACGCAACTTCGCCGCTCAGCCCCAGTCCGGCCGCATCGGTCGCCACCTGGTAGAACAGCGAGTTGCCCAGCTGTACCGCAAACATCCCCCTAAATTTTCCGTTAACCATGACCGGCGCGACGATGAACAACCCGGGCGCCCGCGAAGGCGAGTAATACTCATAACCGGAGATCACCGGCTCCAGCGTCATGCTCGCGGTACGGAACGCCTGCGCCAATTGCGAATCGCGGTAAGGGCCAGTGAGCAGGTTGGTGGCAAAGTCGACCTCGTGCTTCTGCGTATAGACAACCTGACCCTGCGGGGTGATCAGGAACACGTCATAGAACACCCCTTCATCTTCCACATAACGGTCAAAATACTGGCGGTTCCTGGCATCTTCCCGGATATAGGCCGCCGAGTTGCGCCAGCCTTGGGCATATTCCCCCGGGAGGATGCTTATCGAGTCCATCACCCTGGGGCCGCGCGCCAGCATGCGCACATCCTGTACCCGTTCCGACAGATACTTCCTGACCTGTATCAATTTCTTGTCGGCCAGGCCGGACATCCTGTCCAGCGCTTCTGCGCGCAACATCGCCTCGCTCTGCTGCAGGTCGAAATAACTGAACAGCGCCAGCGGCAGCACAGCCACCAGCAGGAACAGCAGCAGCAGACGCCTGGAAATAGTCACCGTGCGCCTCCTGCAATCGTATCCCGTCCAGTGCGCGATATGAAGAACGGGAATGGCGCCGGGGCGATACTGCGGTCTGATTGCCAGACAATCTCGAACTGGCCGTCGGCACGCACCTTGCCGATACGCACGCATTTCCACAAATGCCGCGTGCCTTCATCCACCGCCACTATACCTTCCGGCGCATCCAGTGTTTGCTGCTCCAGAACCTTTTTGACAGTGGGCAAGTCCAGCGTGCCCGCCCTGCGCAGGGCGCTTACCCACAGCTTCACCCCGATGTATGCCGCCTCCATCGGGTCATCCAGCACCCGCTGCTGGCCGAAGCGGCGGCGGAAACGCTCAACGAAGTCACGATTCTCATGGCCAGGCACACTCTGAAAATAACTCCACGCCGCATAATGCCCCGCCACCAGCTCCGGCCCAATCGCTGCCAACTCGGACTCGGCAATACTGGTGGAGAACACCGGAATGTCTTCGGCGCGTATGCCGGCCTTTTGCAAGGCATGGAAAAAATACCGGTTGCTGTCGCCGTTCAGCGTGTTCACGACAAAACCCGGACGGCGCGCAGCAATTTCAGCAGCGATCGCATCCAGATTCTGTTCTCCCATCGGCACGTAGCGCTCCGCCACCAGTTGCCCATCCTGTGCCAGCAACAGCTTCTTTGTGATCTGATTCGCGGTGCGCGGAAACACGTAATCCGAACCGATCAGGTAGGCGCGCTTGCCGTAATGTCGCATCGCCCAGTTCACCATGGGAATGATCTGCTGGTTAGGCGCCGCACCGGTATAAATAATGTCCGGCGACTGCTCGAGTCCTTCGTACTGCACCGGATAGAACAACAGATGATGATGCCGTTCGACCACTGTCTTGACTGCCTTGCGGCATGCAGAAGTCCAGCAGCCGAACAACGCCTGAACCTTGTCCTGGGTAATCAGCTTCTCGGCCTGCTGCGCACAATATGCGGCATCGGAACGGCAGTCGGCAACAATCATCTCGATCTGCTGGCCGTTCACCCCGCCCGACTGGTTGGCTTCCTCCACCGCCAAGCGCACCGCATCCACCAGCGGGGCTTCGCTGGCCGCCATCGTGCCGCTCAGGGAATGCAGCACACCGATTTTGATGCTGGGCTGGAAATGCCCATACTGGCTGTATAGCAGGACGGAAAGCAATACGGCGACCACCGGGATAGCGGCGAGCAGACTGGTCTTGTCACGAAGCAAATTATTCATCATCGCTTTCATTTGCACCTGCAAACAGCCGTTTGCGATCCAACGCCTGCAAAATACTATTTGGCCGCCAAAGAGTCTACTCCAAAACACAAGTCCTGCCATGCCATGGCTTTTTCCGAAGGAGTGCGCAGCAGGTAGGCGGGGTGGTAGGTGACAACCAGGGGAATACCGCGATAATCATGCAGCTTGCCGCGCAGGCTGGCCAGTGTCGCATCCCTGCCCAATAAGGCATTCGAGGCAACCTTGCCCAGCGCCACGATCATTCTGGGCTGTATCAGTTCGATCTGGCGCTGCAGATAGGGCAGGCACTGCGCGATCTCGTCCGCTGCCGGGGTGCGGTTATCCGGCGGGCGGCACTTGACGATATTGGCGATATACACGCCGTTGCCGCGTTTCAGTTTGATCGCCGTCAGCATGTTGTCCAGCAGCTTGCCCGCCTGTCCGACGAACGGCTCGCCGAGCGCGTCCTCGTCAGCGCCGGGCCCTTCCCCGACGAACAGCCACTCGGCTTTCTCGTCACCAACGCCGAACACTGTTTGCGTGCATCCGGCGCGCAGCCTGCAGTCTGTGCAGTTGCGCACTTGCTGTTTCAGTTCGGGCCAGCCAAGATCGCTCAACTCCCCCCTCACGCCAGCGATGGAGGGGCTGTGAGAAAAGGGCGTTGGGGCATTGACGGCAGTCGCAGCAACCGCTTTAACTTCCGCCGCTACCGGCATGGCCGGTTCCGCCTCTGCATCTACATGGGCAGGAGACGGACTGGCGGCCACTTGTGCAGGCTGGTCGCGCAGCCTCCATAACGGATACAGATTCAGCTCACGCAATACCGCTTCACGCCTGTCCATCAGTCCCGCCCCTCAATAATTCGCACATCATCGTGACCGCATCCTCGCTGCCGTTCGCGTTCTGGTAATAGGCGCGCCGCAAGCCTATCCCGGCGAAGCCGGCGCTGCGATACAGGGCAAGCGCGGCGGCATTGGATGCGCGCACCTCGAGAAATACCAGGCGCATATTCATTCCCCGCGCGATATCCAGCACCTCGCGCAACATCGCGCGCCCCAATCCTTTGCGCTGGTGTTTCGCCGCCACGCCGATATTCAGCAGCTCCGCCTCGTCCAGCACCGGCATCAACACCGCATAGCCGCGTATCTCCCCGCCCTGTTCATCGACGCTGCACACATAGCCGTGATCCAGCGCATCGTTGAAATTGCCGCGCGTCCACGGATAGGCTTGCACCGCCAGTTCGATCTCCAGCACCGCAGCCACGTCGGCCAGTGTCATCGCGCGCATGATTTCCTAACGCTGTTCTCTCTCGCTGGTTTTCAAAGCCACCTTGTCGCGCAGGTACAGCGGCAGGGCTTCTGCCGCATCCACTCCGCGCCCGAGTGCGATTTGCACCGCACCGAGTGCGGCTATCGCCGCGGCCTGCGGCACGGCATCGCCATCGGTGCCGCGCAAAGCCGCGCCATATCTGGCCGCCAAAGCCGCGCCATGCGCCGCGAATCCGCTGCCCGCGCCGAACCAGTCTGTGCCGGGCACTGCAGGTGCGGCTTCCGGCTTGCACAAACACGGTTCGCTGACCGTCGCCCAGTCATCATCGCGCCGTTCATACGCCGCGTGATATATCTCGCCCATGCGCGCATCCAGCGCCGCGATCACCCGCTCTGCTCCGCTAGCCCCGGCCAATGCCAGCAGCGTGCACACGCCGGCTGCCGGAACATCCGCCCCGAACGCCAGGCCCTGCGCCGCACCGCAGGCGATGCGCACGCCGGTGAAAGAACCCGGCCCTTTCCCGAACGCGATGCCATCGAGATCCTTGATCCCGAGTCCCGCATCCTTGAGCAAATCATCCAGCATCGCGATCAGCAGTTCGGAATGCTTCTGCCCCGCCAGCTCGCTGCGCTCCACGACAATACCGTCCTGCCACAGCGCGACCGAGCAGTATTCGGTGGAGGTATCCAGGGCAAGAATGCGCATCAATTGTTAGTCAGCAGCAACACCACCGCCTGCGCCGCGATGCCTTCGCCGCGTCCGGTCAGGCCGAGTTTTTCTGTGGTGGTCGCCTTGACGTTGACTGCGCTTCTCTCGACGCGCAGGTCGGCGGCGATGTTCTCCACCATCTGCGCGATATGCGGCGCCATTTTCGGCGCCTGCGCGATGATGGTCGCATCCACATTGGCAACGCGGTAGCCCTGCTCGCGTACCAGGTGCAGCGATTCGCGCAGCAGGATGCGGCTGTCGATGTTCCTGTATTTGGCATCGGCGTCGGAAAAATGCCGCCCGATGTCGCCCAGTGCCGCGGCTCCGAGCAGCGCGTCGCAGATCGCGTGCAGAAGCACGTCGGCATCGGAATGGCCGAGCAAGCCTTTTTCATGCGGGATTTCAACCCCGCCTATGACCAGCCTGCGGCCTGCCACCAGCTGATGCACGTCGTAACCCTGGCCGATTCTCATTTATTTTCCTTAATCAGAAACTGAAACCTTGCCACAGAGAACACAGAGAGGAATAGCCGACTTTCTCTGTGATCCCGATGTTCTCTGTGGCTAATTGATTTTTTTACTCAACAACAACTCCGCCAGCAGCATATCCTGCGGGTAGGTCACCTTGAAATTGGACGGCTCGCCCAGCACCAGTTTGGGATGCAGGCCCAGCGCCTCGACCGCCGAGGCTTCGTCGGTAAAGTCGCGCGGCTGCTGCAACGCCTGCGTCAGCAGTCCGGCGCGGAACATCTGCGGGGTTTGCGCCTGCCACAAGCGCTCGCGGCTCTCGGTGCGCAGGACACGGTCATGGTCATCAGCGCGTTTCAGCGTATCCGCCACCGGTACGGCCAGAATGCCGCCCACCGCATCGTCGCGCAATTCCGCGATCAGTCTGGCGACGTGGGCCTGCGTCAGGCACGGACGCGCGGCGTCATGCACCAGCACCCAGTCGTCCGGCTCCAGCTCGGAAGCCAGCAAACCGTTCAGCACAGTTTCCGAACGCGTCTCCCCGCCGCAGAAAAGCGGCTGCAACTTGTCGCCGAAACGCGACCAGTCATGGCTGTGATACAGCGTGTCATCGGGTGCCAGCACCACGAACACCGTGGAGATTTCCGGGCTGGAGCACAGCGTATGCAGCGCACGGGCGATCAGCGGCTGCCCCGCCAGCGGCAGGTACTGCTTGGGCAGCTCGTGCCCCATGCGCTTGCCGAAACCGGCGGCGGGAACCAATGCGTGGAATTCAATCATGGCGTGATTGTAAATTAAAAGTTTGCCTGCGCGCTTGGCTTATAATGCGCGCCCTTGTTTCAGGCTGTCCATCGTGCTTTTTTCGTCCAAATTTCCCCGCCAGCGCTATACCGGGCTGACCGGCTCGTCCGACGCGCTGGCGCTGGCGCAATACGCCGCGCAGCCCTCCCCGCCGGCCAAGGCTCCGCTCGTGATCATCGCCGCCAATGCGCTGGAAGCGCAGCGGCTGGTCGAGGAAATCCCGTTCTTCGCGCCGAAGCTTCGCGTGCATCTGCTGCCGGACTGGGAAACGCTGCCCTATGACCATTTTTCGCCCCACCAGGACCTGATCTCCGAACGGCTGGCGACGCTGCACCACGTGCGCACCGGCGCATCCGACGTAGTCGTGGTGCCGGTGACCACCGCGCTCTACCCGCTGCCCCCGGTCGAATATCTCGCCGCATTCACCTTTTTCCTGAAACGCGGCGAGAAGCTGGATCTGGCCAAATTTCGCGAGCAGATGACCTTTGCCGGATACAGCCATGTGCAACAGGTGCTGTCGCCCGGCGAATACTGTGTGCGCGGCGGCATCGTCGATTTATTTGCAATGGGCAGCGTGCTGCCGTACCGCATCGACCTGTTCGACGACGAGATCGAAACCATCGCCACTTTCGACGTCGACACGCAGCGCACGCTGTACCCGGTGCCCGAGATCCGCCTGCTTCCGGCGCGCGAATTCCCGCTCGACGAGGCCGGCCAGTCGCGCTTTCGCCAGAGCTTCCGCGAACGTTTCGAGGGCGATCCCTCCCGGTCGCACATCTACAAGAACGTCAGCAAGGGCAACGCACCGGCAGGCATCGAGTATTACCTGCCGTTGTTCTTCGAGCGCACCGCCACGCTGTTCGATTATCTGCCTAAGGATGCCACACTGTGTCTGCACCACGACGTGAACGAGGCGATCGCCACTTTCGGCAAGGACACCGCGTCGCGCTACAACCTGCTGCGCGGCGATCCGCAGCGCCCGCTGCTGCCGCCTAAAGAATTGTTCTTGGACAGCGAGGCATTCTTCATCCGCGTGAAGGATTTTGCGCGGCTGGACATCATCACCTCCACCACCGGGGAGGGGCTGGGGGTGGGGGAGCACAAGAAGAAAATAACACACCCTCCCTAACCCTCCCCCAGAGGGAGAGGGAACCTAAAGGTACCCCCTGTCCCACCGCCCCGCTGCCCGACATCGCGGTGAACCGCCGCGCCGAAATTCCCACGCAGGCATTCCAGAATTTTCTGCAAGCCTATCAAGGCCGCGTGCTGCTGCTTGCCGACAGCCTGGGGCGGCGCGAGATCATCTCGGGCTACCTGAATGAATACGGCCTGAAACCGGTGCTGTGCGACGGCTACCCGGCGTTCCTCGACAGCGGGGAAAAATTCATGCTCGGCATCGCCGCGCTGCAAAACGGCTTCATCCTGACTGACGACCATCTTGCGCTGGTCACCGAGACCGAGCTTTACGCCGCGCAACCCCGCAGCCGCGCTGCCCGCGCCGCGAAGAAAAGCAACGTGGAAGGTATGTTGCGCGACCTGTCCGAGCTCAAGACCGGCGACCCGGTGGTGCATGAGCAGCACGGCATCGCGCGCTATGCCGGGCTGATCAATATTGATCTCGCCAACGGACAAGATGGCGGCGAGGGCGAATTCCTGCTGCTGGAATATGCGGGCGGCGACAAGCTCTACGTGCCGGTCGCGCAACTGCACGTGATCAGCCGCTACAGCGGGGGCGCGCCGGAGACCGCGCCGCTGCATAAATTGGGCACGCAAGCGTGGGACAAGGCGAAACGCCGCGCGATGCAGCAGGTGCGCGACACGGCCGCCGAGCTGCTGAATCTTTACGCGCAGCGCGCCCTGCGCAAGGCACACACTTTCAAGCTGAACCCGCACGATTACGAGGCGTTTGCCGCCGGTTTCGGTTTCGAGGAAACGCCCGACCAGGCCGCCGCGATCGAGGCGGTGATCGGCGACCTGCAATCCGGCAAGCCGATGGACAGGCTGATCTGCGGCGATGTCGGCTTCGGCAAGACCGAAGTCGCGCTGCGGGCCGCTTTCGTCGCGGCGATGGACGGCAAGCAGGTCGCGGTGCTGGTGCCGACCACGCTGCTCGCCGAGCAGCACTTCCAGAATTTTTCGATACGCTTCGCCGACCTGCCGGTCAAGATCGCCGAGCTGTCGCGCTTCCGTTCCGCGAAGGAACAGACCCAGGCGCTGCAGGACATGGCCGACGGCAAGCTCGACATCATCATCGGCACGCACAAGCTGATCCAGAAGGGCGTGAAGTTCCACAACCTCGGGCTGGTCATCATCGACGAGGAACACCGCTTCGGTGTGCAGCAGAAGGAGCGCCTGAAAGCTTTGCGTTCTGAAGTAGATGTCCTGACGCTGACCGCCACGCCTATCCCGCGCACGCTGGCGCTGTCGCTGGAAGGGCTGCGCGATTTTTCGGTGATCGCCACCGCGCCGCAGCGCCGGTTGTCGATCAAGACCTTCGTCGCGCAGGCCGGCAACGGCATCATCCGCGAAGCGGTGCTGCGCGAGCTGAAGCGCGGCGGCCAGGTATACTTCCTGCACAACGAGGTGGACACCATCACCAACGTTCTGGAGAAACTGGAAAGCCTGCTGCCGGAGGCGCGCATCCGCGTCGCGCACGGGCAGATGAACGAGCGCGACCTGGAGCAGGTGATGCGCGACTTCTACCAGCAGCGCTTCAACGTGCTGCTGTGCACGACGATCATCGAGACCGGCATCGACATCCCCACCGCCAACACCATCATCATGAACCGCGCCGACCGTTTCGGCCTGGCACAGTTGCACCAGTTGCGCGGCCGCGTCGGACGCTCGCACCACCAGGCTTATGCCTATCTGCTGGTGGAGACCGAAGCGCTGACCGCGCAGGCGAAGAAACGTCTCGAGGCGATCCAGGCGATGGAGCAGCTGGGCAGCGGCTTCTACCTCGCGATGCACGACCTGGAGATACGAGGCGCGGGTGAAGTGCTGGGCGAATCGCAAAGCGGCGAAATGCAGGAGATCGGCTTCTCGCTGTACACCGACATGCTGAACGCCGCGGTGGCCTCGCTGCGCCAGGGTCGCGAGCCGGACATGGCACACCCGCTCGGCGTCACCACCGAAATCAACCTGCACTGCCCGGCGCTGCTGCCCAACGATTACTGCGGCGACATCCACCAGCGCCTGATGCTGTACAAACGGCTGGCGAATTGCAACACGCCCGAAGAACTTGACGACATGCACCAGGAACTGGTCGACCGCTTCGGCCTGCTGCCGGAGCCCGCCCAAACGCTGCTCGACTGCCACCGCCTGCGCATCCTCGCCAAGCCGCTGGGCATCAGCAAGGTGGATGCATCCGGCGAGTCCATCCAGATACAGTTCATCCCCAACCCGCCCATTGACCCGATGAAGGTCATCACGCTGATCCAGAGCAAACGCCACGTCAAAATGGCAGGCCAGGACAAACTGCGCATCGAATTGAAATACGGCGACACCGCGCAGCGCGTGCTCGCAATCAGGAACTTTTTTAACGAATTAACCTAGAAGCCGGCCACTGGAAGCAACCTTCGTAGCGAATCCCGCCCGGATTGCCAAATCGCAATGGCTACAGCAGCGCACAACCATCACTATTGCCTAAAGCATCTGTCTCTGGAACAATGAACCGCGCTGGGTTTTAGCCTGAAACTGCCGGCTATTGACGATGCCGCAACCATCAAGCGGCAAACACCAGCACCCAATGTCTGGGAGTTTTTTACCTGTTTCCCCAGATCATTTATTTCGACCTTGCAGGAGGCGTCAAAACGATTATTCAACAATTCTATTCACCGCCAAACACACACATCGATCCACCATGGAACCGAATTCCCACATGCAGAAACATTCCTCATTACGGCAGGTATTCAGCCGAAGGTTGCTCCTATTGCTGGGTATATTCTCCCTGGTTATGGGCATTCTCATGATACTGGCCTACCAGCAGGAAGCGAACAAATTGGATCGTGAGGAACTGTCCGGCAATCTTGCCCACATGGTTCCGCGCATCAAGAATCAACAGGAAATCTGGCATGACGATGCCAGCCAGTTGTTCGCCATCATCAAATGGTCCGGAATGCTCAATTTGAACGAACCGGAGCGCAACGCAAAACTCAAGTCGTTCTTTGCTGCGCAGGCAAAAGATCTTGGATTTGAAGGAGTCATCATCACAGATCCGGCAAACGGTAAAGTGCTGTTCGACTTTTGGAGCACCGCTGAAAGACCCGAGTTAGCCGGAGCAATGGAGAAAAATCAGCCACTCTGGTTTAGCGACCTGGATACCCTGCTGTACATGAAAGCGGAAATGATTTCCCGCGCTCAAGGACGTAATTTTCGAATCATATTTTTCAAGTCCTGGGATAGCGCCATGCTGAGCCGCGTGAGCTTTCCTGGTACAACCGCCATTATTTCATTGGGCACCAGACCATTGCTGAGTTCTGCCGGAAGCCCGACGCCGGAAGTGCCGCAATCCGCGGTCGAAAAATACGTACAACGCGTCCTTGGCGGCATCAAATATCAGGAAGGCAGCAAAATTCTGGCGAATGTACCCGCAGCGGGCGTTCCCCTACCGTTAGTACTGACGGTACGATCTCCGATAAAAATTCACCGGCCTTCCCCGATGGTGCTGACCGCATCGGTAGGAATCATCCTGATGTTCGGCTTGATACTGTTCGTGGTGTTTGGCCGCTGGCTGCGGCAGCTCGGCACCAGACTGGATGGGTTGACCGATGCCGTAATGAACTTCAGAAATGTGCAGCCCAGCGAAATCAGCAACGAGATCCGCAGCTTGGTGAACCTTGCCGACTCCGACAAGGGTGACCAGATCAGCGTGATGGCGCGCGAATTATCCAACTTGATGGAAAGCGCGATAGAACGGGATACGGAACAGCGCGCTTATCTGCAAACTCTGGATCTGCTGCAGGATGCGGTGATCGAACTGGCCCCTGACGGACGTTTGCTCCGGGCCACCAGTGCCTGGGAAGACTTGACCGGTATAGATGACATCGCCTCATGCAATATTGCCGACAACATACATGCTGACGATAGCGCCAACCTGCTCGAACAAATCAGCGCGTTGATCTACCAGCAAAAGGTACAGATCCACACCCGCTTCCGGATGTTTCGCGAACATGAAGCCGAAAAGTATTTCTGGGTCGAAGGCCGCTTTGCAGCGATCAGGGGCAACAACAATATTTTAAGCATACGCGGCGTGGTTCGCGATACCACCACCACTTACCGTCAGGAGCGCCAGATCAACCACATGGCTTTGCATGATGCGCTGACTGACTTGCCCAATCGCGTGCTACTGGAAGACAGGATGGAATCAGCAATCGCACGCGCCACCCGAAACAACCTCAGGGTGGCATTAGGCTTCATAGATCTCGATCACTTCAAACAGGTCAACGACAACTTCGGCCACAAACTCGGCGATCGCATGCTCAAGGAAGTGACTCGCAGGCTTCTCACGGCGTTGCGCAGCAGCGATACCTTATCGCGCTGGGGCGGCGATGAATTTGTCGTGCTGTGCCCTGACTTAAGCAGCTTGGAAGATGCCAGGGATATCACGCAAAAATTGTCTTTACTGACCAGCAAATACATCAAGATTGACGGCACGGATTTCCCTTTCACCTTTAGCGCTGGATTCGCGGTTTATCCGGATGACGCAGGCAGCAGCGAAATGTTACTGGCCCAGGCGGACCGGGCAATGTTCTACGCCAAGTCACAGGGGCGAAACAACATTCAATTCTTCAACACGATCGCCGGAAAGGAATCCGGGCGGTTGTCGTTCTATATTCAAAGCCGTCTTGTCCAGGCGGTTGACCTTGACCATATCCAGTGTTGGCTGCAGCCGATAATTTCGGCGCAAACCGGCAAAGTGATAGGAATGGAAGCATTGGCGCGCTGGCATGAACCCGAGCAAGGCTGGATACCCCCCTCGGTTTTCATCCCGATGGCGGAAAGCCTGGGGTTAATCGAAAAGCTCGGAAAATCAGTTTGGCGGCAAGCGCTGCATGCGCTGACCCTGATGCCAGACCATCATCGCTTATCGGTGAATCTTTCCAAACGGCAGCTGTTCACAAATACCATTGCCCAGCAACTCTGCGATGACCTCGTGCAGGCAAACATCAATCCTGACCGCATCATATTGGAAATCACCGAGAGCATCGCGCTATCAGACGTCGCCTATGCTCGCGAACGCATCAGCGAACTTGATGCTCAGGGATTCGGCATCTCGATAGACGATTTCGGCGTGGGATATTCCTCACTGTCCCAGTTGCATGAAATCCCCGCCGATGAACTCAAGCTGGATATTTCCTTCGTCAGGCGCATCCATGAAGCGAGCGGTTTTTCCATGACGGCAGCCATTATTTCAATCGCCAAATCGCTGGGGATGGAGTGCGTCGGTGAAGGTGTTGAAGATGCAAGCACCGCCGCATTGCTCGGTTCCATGGGCGTGGAAAACTTACAGGGCTACCATTTCGCCAAACCCATGCCGATTGATGAATATCTGCTTTGGCTGGCAGCACAGGTTCCGGAAACAAGCAAAAAATAAGTTACCACATGGCAGCAAGCATGGCGTATGCAATGGTAAGCGGTGCCCCATTTTCATTGACAGGTTCCGGAACATTCCAATATGATTCCCCGGCACAGCGCCAGCTCAGGGGGGCGCGAGTTTGCGTCAGACAGTCCGCGCGGCGGGAATGCGGGCCTGATCTGATGAAGAATTTTCGTCGGGATATCCATTCTTCGGAAACAACAAGATGGCTGCAGGCACCGCACAACAGGTAATTCCGATGTTTCGACTATTGCGCTATTTTTCCATCGCGAGCCTGATTTCAATGGTGCTGGCTGCAATTGCCCTCAACCTGTTCAATCAGCTGTTTGAAAAGCAGCAACTGCTCAGATTTGGCGAACACCGCAATATTCTGCTGACGAAGGCATTTTCCCAAAGCATCTGGCCCCAGTATCAGAACATCGCCAAAACGGGAAAAGCGCTCGATGCAGGCACACTGCGCAGTCACCCGGAGATCGCCAGGCTGAACCGCAGTGTCTGGGAAATAATGCGCGGCAGCCCCACTGTCGGGGTGAATATTTTCCTGCTCAACGGGCGCACGCTTTTTTCAACCGATCCAGCCCAAATTGGCTCCAACAGCAGCAGCAACGACCCCGGCTTTTTCTCGGCGCGACTGGGCCTGCCTTCCAGTCAAATCGTAACAGACGACAAATCCGGCACGTTTGGCGGAAAACTGACAGGCCGCGATGTGCTGGCCAGCTACATCCCGATACGCGGCAGCGAAGATGATCCTATCGAAGCCGTAATGAAGATATATACCGATGTCACCGAGCTGCAGAAAAATGAAACCCTGGAAGAACACCTGCTGATCCTGAGCGTGGTCGCTGTGCTGGCAGTACTCTACGGCGTCCTGTTTTTCATCGCCCGCCATGCAGACAGGATCATCAGGAAGCAGTACGAGCAACAACGGCACGTCGAACAAAGTCTCCGTTACTTGACCACCCACGATGCGCTGACCAATCTGCCCAACCGCCTGTTGCTGCTGGACCGGATAAAGCAATCGCTGCCTTCGGCAGAACGCCACAACAATCTGCTTGCCGTGGCCACCATCGCTCTCGATAATTTCCAGAACATCAACAACTCCCTGGGCCATCAAGTCGGCGACAAGGTTCTGAAGATCGTCGCGCAGCGCCTGTCCCAATGCCTGCGCGAGGGCGACACGATCGCGCGCGTCGGCGGCGATGAATTCGTCGCAAGCCTGCCCGACATACACTCCAACATGAACCTGTTCCAGATCGCCAAAAAGATGCTCAGCATCATATCGGTGCCGATCGAATCCGATGGGCGCGAGCTGCACCTGACCGCCAGCATCGGCATCGCCCTCTATCCCGAACACGGCAGCGATGCGGAAACGCTGGTGCGCAAGGCCGACATGGCAATGCACAGCGCCAAACGCCTCGGGCGCAACAGGCACCAGATGTTCGTCGAACACATGGACGAGCAGGTCCAGCAGCAGGTGCAACTGGAAGACGAATTGTGGCGGGCGCTGAAGAACAACGAGTTCGTGCTTTATTACCAGCCTGTCATCGACCTGAATTCAGGTGCCATCATCGGTGCGGAGGCGCTGTTGCGCTGGCCCAACGAACACGGTGACTGGATTTCGCCGAGCGAGTTCATCCCGCTGACGGAGCAATGCGGCCTGATCGTGCCTCTCAGCGAGTGGGTGTTCAGCGAGGCTTGCACGCAGTTGCAAATGTGGCGGGAACGCGAGCCGGAGCTGGACGATCTCACGATGTCCGTCAACCTGTCGTCGCGCCATTTCGAAACATCAGGCCTCGCCACGATGATCGCCAGCGTGGTCGAACAGGCCGAAATCGATCCGAAGCGCTTGTACATCGAGATCACCGAGGCCATGCTGGCGGGCAATAACGAATCCGTACTCGCCAATTTTTCAGGGCTCAAGCGCGTAGGCATCAAGTTCTCTCTCGACGATTTCGGCACCGGCTATTCGAGCCTGGGATATTTGAGGAACTTCCCTATCGATTTGCTCAAGATCGATCGCACCTTTGTCCAGGACCTGCCCGACAATGCCGACAATGCCGCGATCGTGACGACGATCATCGCGCTTGCCAACAGCGTCAACCTTGCCGTGGTTGCAAAGGGCGTGGAAAACAGCGCGCAGGCCGCCTTCCTGCACGAGCAGGGTTGCCACTATGCGCAGGGCTTCCTGTTCGGCCGGCCTGTGCCGCCCGACGAATTCTTATCGCTGGTATTGGCACAGCGCGGCAAGAACCTCTCAGAATCGCCGTTCCAGCTTATCCCCACCCAATAGCCGCCGAACCGGCGCCACTTCCCGGCAATCTGTCCCGCCGCCGGAAAACTGGCGCACATCCGGCCGCAGCGAGACTGCACAGCCGGGATCGGGAATTGAATTAAAATGCGGCGGCCCGGTACTGAATCAACACCGGCAACCCATAGTGATAGACAATTATTCAACCCGCCACCAAATGAACCTGATCCTTCAAGCCGCACAGCCTATAGCCGCCACCCACCTCGACCATATCGCGCAGCTGTCCCGGAGCAACCAGCGCGAGCAGATCTCCGCGCATGCCTTTCGCCTGACAGCCGCCGGGCAACATCCCGGGATCGCGCCTTACTGCCTGGAGAACCGGATTGATTACGGCTTTGTCCAGCGTGGCCGCTCTTTGCGGGAGATCGGGCTGGTGGTGATGGACATGGATTCCACTTTGATCACGATCGAATGCATAGACGAGATTGCCGACATGCAGGGACTGAAGCCCCAAGTCGCGGCGATCACCGAAGCGGCGATGCGCGGCGAGCTCGATTTCGCAGAAAGTTTGCGCCGCCGCGTCGCGCTGCTCGAGGGTCTGGACGAGCACGCCCTGCAGCGCGTGTACGACGAACGCCTGGGGCTGTCGCCCGGCGCCGAGACCATGCTTGCCGCATTGAAATCGCACGGCATCAGGACACTGCTGGTATCGGGCGGGTTCGTGTTCTTCACCGAACGCCTCAAAGCCAGGCTGGGTCTGGACTACACCCGCGCCAACACGCTTGAGACCGCCAACGGCAAGCTGACCGGCAAGGTCAGCGGAAAGATCATCGACGCGCAGGGCAAGGCCGACAGCCTGGTAAATATCCGCGATGAACTGGGACTGAAGCCTGAACAGGTCATCGCGATCGGGGACGGCGCGAACGACCTGAAGATGATGGCGCAGGCCGGCACCAGCATCGCCTATCACGCCAAACCGGTGGTGCGCGACCAGGCCGATTACGCGCTGAACTTCGTCGGACTGGACGGGCTGGTGAATCTGTTATCCGACCGGTAATGATCGCGCTACAGTTGCCGGGAATCATGCTTGCCGCTCTGACCCCGGGCACGGGCAAGCCGGCCAGGCGCTGAACCCGCTGGCCCGCCCGATTTTCCGCTCACCGGGCAAATTGCGTGCCCCGCTTTTTATTTATGCGCCTAAGTTACTGGAAGACAAAGTCAAAAATTATCGGCCGGAATTTTCACTTGCAAAAACCCCCCTGCCGCCTACAATTAGTCTGAATTCATCAGACAGCCACTAGCTATAGTGGTTTTTTGATTTTCGGGACAAAGTATCCCGCGCTTTGAAGGGAGTAATATCGTGCTTGAGACCGAAAGCGTTGCTCACCCATCATCCACTGGCTCGTCACCCGCCAGCTCGTCACCCACCGCCAGCAATTCCGAAAAGCCCGTATCCGCACAGCAGATACTTGGCGATCTCGCCGGAAAAACAGCGGGAAATCCGGCTGTCGAAGCAAGCACGGCAATGACACAGGAAATCAGCACCGAAGTATTGCTGGAAAAATACGCCGAGCCCGGCGAGACATCCGTTCAGGATGTGCGCCGCCGTGTCGCGCGCGGTCTTGCACAGGCAGAAACACCGGATCAGCGCGCCCGTTGGGAAGAAGAATTTTTTCAGGCGCAGGAGCACGGTTTCGTGCCTGCCGGTCGTATCAACTCGGCAGCCGGTTTGAAAAACCAGGCGACCCTGATCAACTGTTTCGTGCAGCCGGTCGGCGATGCGATTTCCGGAATCCACGATGGCAAGCCCGGCATCTATGATGCGCTGCAACAGGCCGCGGAAACCATGCGGCGCGGCGGCGGCGTGGGCTATGATTTTTCGTCCATCCGTCCCGAGGGCGCCCAGGTCAAGGGCACCAATTCCCGAGCCAGCGGGCCGATCTCCTACATGCGCGTGTTCGACCGCTCCTGCGAGACCGTGGAATCGGCCGGTGCGCGGCGCGGCGCGCAGATGGGCGTACTGCGCTGCGACCATCCCGACATCGAGCGCTTCATCCATGCCAAGGACCAGGGCGACCTGAAGAATTTCAACATCTCGGTGGGCGTGACCGATGAATTGATGCATGCCGTCGAGAACAACCTGCCTTTCGAACTGGTGCACAGCGCAGAGCCAGGTGCCACGCTCAAGGATCTGGGTGCGACACGCCGTGCCGACGGCAAGTGGATATATCGCAAGGTGCAGGCCGCCGACCTGTGGAAGCAGATCATGGAGAGCACCTACGACCACGCCGAACCGGGCGTGCTGTTCATCGACCTGATGAACCGCGACAACAACCTGTCCTATTGCGAGAACATCGAGGCGACCAACCCCTGCGTCACCGCAGACACATGGGTGATGACCGAACTAGGCGCGCGCCAGGTGCGCGATCTGATCGGCGAGACATTTTCTGCGGTGGTCGACGGCAAATCCTATCCCACCGAATCTTCGGGTTTCTTCTTCACCGGCGTCAAACAGGTATTGCGCCTGAAAACCGCCGAAGGACATTCTTTGCGCCTGACCGCCGATCATCGGGTGCTGCGCGTTTCGCGCATGACGCGCGATGTGCGCGAAACGGAATGGGTCAAGGCCGGCGAACTGCGCGGCGGCGACCAGATCGTGTTGCACGATCATCGTGCCATGAGCAAGTGGAGCGGCGCGCACAATGAAGACGAAGGTTATCTGATCGGCCTGCTGATCGGCGATGGCACGCTCAAGAACGACAAGGCTGTGCTCAGCGTTTGGGATACCGCTGCGCTGAAGATCGCCAACGGCGGCGACTTGCTTCCATCCGCCGGGGTCGCCGGCGTCATGCATGCCGCCGAACAGGCGGCGCGCTCGCTGCCGCACCGCGCCGATTTCAACGGCTGGCAAAAACCTATCGATGGCCGCGGCGAATATCGCCTGGCGACAGGCGCGTTGCGCACGCTGGCACTGGAGCTGGGCCTGACTCCCGGCAACAAGCGCTTCACCGCGGCGATGGAAACCGGCTCGTCCGATTTTTATCGCGGCGTATTGCGCGGCATGTTCGATGCCGATGGCTCGGTGCAGGGCTCGCAGGAAAAGGGTATCAGCGTTCGCTTGACGCAGATTGACCTCGGCAACCTGGAGGCCGTGCAGCGCATGCTGCAACGTCTCGGCATCATCGCCACGATCTACCGGAATCGCCGCCCCGAAGGCATGAAGACATTGCCGGACGGCAAGGGCGGGGCCCTCTCTCCTAACTCTCTCCCGCAGGCGGGCGAGAGGGACGTGGTCCCGCTACGCGGGTCTCTCGTTGACGAATATCCATGCCAGGCACTGCATGAACTCATCATCAGCGGCGAGAACATAGCGCGCTATGCCGAGCTGATCGGTTTCGCGGATAGCGACAAGATGGACAGGCTGAATGGCCTGCTGGGTGACTATCAGCGCAAGCCGAACGGGCATGGCGAATATGCCGCTCATGATAATAAAACCCGCGATGCCCGTTCCCTCTCTCCTAACTCTCTCCCGCAAGCGGGCGAGAGGGACGCGGTCTCGCTACGCGAGTTTAACTTTGACGCGGAGCGTTTCGTCGCGACCGTGCTGTCACTGGAAGATGATGGCGTGGAAGACGTGTATGACGTGACCGTTGCCGATGTGCATGCCTTCGATGCCAACGGCCTGTATGTACACAACTGCGCGGAACAGCCGCTCCCCCCCTACGGCTGCTGCTGTCTGGGTTCGATCGACCTGACGCGCATGGTGAAGAACCCGTTCTCAGCGCATGCCGGTTTGAACGTTCCCCGAAACTCGCCGCAAGCGGCCCGTTTTGACCACGAGGCTTTCAAGAAATTAGTGCGCACCGCGGTGCGCATGCTGGACAACGTGCTGGATGTCACCGCCTGGCCGCTGCCGGAACAGCAACACGAAGCGCAGAACAAGCGCCGCGTGGGACTCGGGTACACCGGGCTGGGCGACACGCTGGTGATGCTGGGCCTGCGCTACGACACCGACGAGGCGCGCACGTTTGCCAGGGACATCACGCGCATCATGCGCGACGAGTCCTACCTCGCCTCGGTGGACTTGGCCGTCGAACGCGGCGCCTTCCCGCTGCTGGATGCAGAGCAATACCTGGCCGCGCCGCGCTTCGCCTCGCGCCTGCCCGACACTATCAAGGACAAGATACGCGAGCACGGCCTGCGCAACAGCCACCTGCTGTCTATCGCGCCGACCGGCACCATCTCGCTGGCTTTCGCCGACAACGCCTCGAACGGCATCGAGCCGGCCTTCTCGTGGTTCTACACGCGCAAGAAACGCATGGCCGAGGGCGGCACCAAGGATTACGCGGTGGAAGACCACGCCTGGCGTTCATACAAGCACATGGGTGGCGACATGAACAAGCTGCCACCCGAGTTCGTCACCGCGCTGGAGATTTCCGCGCTCGACCACATGAAGATGGTGGCTGCCGTCGCGCCGTTCATCGACACCTCGATCAGCAAGACCGTCAACGTGCCGGCCGACTATCCCTACGAGGATTTCAAGGGACTCTACACCGCAGCGTGGAAGGCCGGGCTGAAGGGCCTCGCGACTTACAGGCCAAACAATGTGCTCGGCTCGGTGCTGTCGGTCACGCCCGAGATCAGCACCCCCCTATCCAAATCCCCCTCGCTCCGCTCTCCCCCTTCGCAAGCGGGAGAAAGGGCAAACGAATCGCTACGCGATGCTTCCGATATTTCCGAACAACCGCAGGATTTCATCTTCGACCAGGACAGGCGCATCGTGCTGGAAGCGACACCCAAACCCGCGCTTGCCTCATTGCGCTGGCCGGGCCGCCCGGAATTGCCGAACGGCAGCGAGGGCTGGGTCTCGCAGGTGGTGAAGCATCCGCTCGGCAGTTTCGTCACCTTCGTTTCGCACACCACAAGCCTCCCCCTATCTAACTTTCCCCCGCAAGCGGGAGAAAGGACAAACGAATCGCTGCGCGAATCTTCAATTCCTGGCCACAATCATCCGTTCGAGGTCTGGGTGAACGGCTCAGAGCAGCCGCGCGGACTCGGTGCGCTGGCGAAGTCGCTGTCGATGGACATGCGCACCAGCGATCCGGTGTGGGTGCGCATGAAGCTGGAGATGCTGATGAAGACCGCCGGCGACGACGCCTTCGACATGCCCATGCCGCCCGACGGCGAAGTGAAACGCATGCCCAGCCTGGTTTCAGCTTTCGCGCATTTGCTGAAATACCGCATCGAACAATTGGGCGCGCTGGAAGCCAGCGCCGACGCAGCCACGCCGATGATGGACGCGCTGTTTTCGAAGAAGGAACCCAAGACCGGCACCGACGGCACGATGAGCTGGACGGTGGATATTTCCAACGTCGGCAGCGGCGACGACTTCGTGCTGGGCCTGAAAGAACTGGTGCTGCCCGACGGGCAACGCCGCCCCTACTCGATGTGGCTGGCCGGCGTCTATCCGCGCGCGCTGGACGGACTGTGCAAGGTGCTGAGCCTGGACATGCGCGTCATCGATCCGGCCTGGATAGGCATGAAGCTGCGCAAGCTGCTCAACTTCGGCGAACCGCTCGGCGACTTCATGGCGCGCGTGCCCGGCGGCATCAAGATGGAAAGCTACCCATCGACGGTCTCCTACGTCGCCAAGCTGATCATCCACCGCTATGCGATGCTCGGCATCCTCGACGAGAACGGCTTTCCGATACAGCACATGGGCGTGATGGATGTGCCGAAAAAGAAAAGCAAGGCCGCCGGTCCCAAGACGCTGGCCGGCAAGCACTGCAAGGAATGCGGCAACGCCACGCTGATCAAGAAGGACGGCTGCGAGTTCTGCACGAGTTGCGGCGCAATTGGGGCGTGCGGGTGATGCTGCAGGGTAAGTGCCAGCACTGAAGCTCTGTGTCCGTTTCGACTTGTGGAAGCTTGCTTGTATGTACCATTATTGATACAGTGACAAAATGGACAGGCCCACACTCGAAGTCAGATTCTTCAAAACTGATGGAGGCACTGAACCTGTGCGCGATTGGTTGCGTGAATTATCGGCTACCGACCGCAAGACAATAGGTGAAGACATCAAGACGGTGCAATTTGGCTGGCCACTTGGTATGCCATTGGTGCGCAAGATGGACAAAGACCTCTGGGAAGTGCGCATCCGTCTGGAGGGGCGCATTGCGCGAGTTCTGTTTACGGTATCAATGGGCAAGATAGTTTTACTACACGGGTTTATCAAGAAATCTCAAGTAACACCCAAGCCCGCTCTTGATTTGGCAAAAGACAGAATGAGGAACAAATGATGAAAACAAAAAACATTGGAAGCAGCTTTGATGATTTTCTGCGGGAAGAGGCCACGCTGGACGAAGCGACAGCGGTCGCCGTTAAGCGTGTTATCGCCTGGCAAATCGATCAGGAAATGAAATCACAGAAACTTACCAAATCCTCAATGGCCAAGAAAATGCACACTAGCCGCGCTGCGCTCAATCGTCTGCTCGATGCTACCGACACCAGCCTTACACTTACCACCCTATCCAGCGCAGCATCGGTGCTTGGCAAAAAGTTACGGATTGAACTTGATGCTGTGTAAGCCGCTCAACTTCGGCGAACCGCTGGGCGATTTAAGCGACAATAGAAGCGACAATAGGGGACCACGGTTTCCCAGGAATCAACGGTGTCCGCACCCTAAATGACTCGAAGTTTGGTTGTGTGGCCTGGTGCACAGAGCATTGCCCGTGAGAGAGATACTCTCGATATGTATTACCTTCTTTGGCCATAAAAGGAAACCGTCATGAATCTCCACTTAACGATTGAACCCTTGGTATCACTGATCGCCGGCGTGCTTATCCTGCTGATGCCCAAGCTGCTGAACTATATCGTCGCGACTTATTTGATCATCCTCGGCATACTGGGACTGGTAAGATGAAATTCCGCAAGCAATGAATTACACGGGGACGGGGCCCGTGATTTTGTGAAATGAATGGGGCGCCGTCCCCATGTCAATCTCACGTTATGCATGGCAGATGAAATGCAAAGGATAGTCAGGGCTGCCTTCTTGATGTTTGATAAACGGATAAAAGACATATGAGCAATATTACAGCCAACATGAATGTCGGATACATTGATGACGCAATTCAGATGTTAACCACATACGCAAAGGAAGACAGTCTAAAACCTTTAATCTCGATATTGGAAGCGTTAAAACAAGACCTGCACAACGAATCACTTTTGGCAGAACTCACTGGTGCATGGAGGAATCTTGGCGTGTATCAAGGCACGGTTCTAACCTATGTTCCATATTTCTATACTTTGATACCTGATGATATTTTTGGAGATAATTTAAAGAAATAAATAATAGGGGACAAGGAATAGAAGGCAGAGCACATTTTCCGGAGTTAAATTGGAGGAGCCATGAGCATAAAGATGCGCAACACCGAACTCTCTCCCGCGGAAGCGTCGTTCCTGAAATGGCAGTACGGCTTTGACGAAGAGGACGAGCCGTTCGAGCGGGCATTGTGGCAGGCCATCGTGCGGGCCTGGGAGGCCGATAACGCCTTGGGAGCAGAAGAAGAAACACGCCATCTCGAACGCCTGGGCTGCAGCGGCGCTTACCCGGAGGAAGTGGCGTTGTACCTGCAATTCAAGTCTGAAGCCAGCGATGTGATCTGGAAGGAGTTGATCCGCCGCGCCGCCCTGACTGATCGCCGCACCGCCAAAATCGCCACGCCGGTCAATCGCCGTCACGGTAACTATTGAGGTTTTCATGTTTGATGACAGATGACACATCTTTCTGAATGCGGTAAGGGGAAATTAAAAAACTGGCACGTCAATCCCGCGAATTCGGGGAATCCAGAATGCCCCGTCATTGCAACAAGGCTTTAGCTGCGAACGATGGCACAAACACCTGTCATTGCGAGGAGGCGAAGCCGACGTGGCAATCCAGATGGTTTAAAAAAATGCACTTGGTCTTGCTGGATTGCTTCACTTTGTTCGCAATGACGGCGAGGGTGTCGTGAATTTCGGAATGCGGTAAGGGGAAATCAAAAAACTGGCACGTCATTCCCGCGAATTCGGGGAATCCAGAATGCCCCGTCATTGCGAGAAGGCGTAGCCGACGTGGCAATCCAGATGGTTTAAAAAATGCATCTTGGTCTTGCTGGATTGCTTCACTTCGTTCGCAATAACGGCAAGGGTGTCGTGAATTATGGAAGTATCAATAATGCAGCAATAGCATGCAACAATAGGGGGCTGGCCACGGTCTCACAGGAAGTCAGCTTCACAAATTATCCAAGGGTATCAGCATGCGAAAAGATCAAAACCACACTTTCCGGGCAACCACCAAGATCATTGCGCTGCTGGCGGCGCTGGGTCTGCTGCTCATGTTGGGATGCAGCGTGAAGGATGGGGACGGCACAGTGCTGATCCTCGAACTGGACAATTCGAAGAATGTCCACCAGTACTGGGTGTTCAATCCCTATAACCGAACGCTCGAGAGTTGCAATGAGACTGCAAAACAGGCGATTGCCCAGATCCTCGCGAGCAATGCGGTCCCGAAGGATTCCAAGGTCAAGAGTTGGCGCTGCTCATTTACCCCGCCAGAGAATGGCGGGTGATGCGGCAGGATGAGTTGTGAAGACGGGGTTAGCTAACCTAAGGGGGTAAATAAAATGAAAATATCCAGGCGAAATACCGATGCAGGTCCCCCTGACATTCAACACCAAAATGGATAATCATCCTGCCCCGGGCAATCCCCTCGTTCTTTCCTACCTCGGATTGAGGAAGGCCATAGGCATCATCGGAATTTCGCTTCCGTTTGTCCTGGCCTTGGGCAAAATCATCCTTGGCAGCCCCGGGTTACAGAGTTCGATCAGCGAGTATTACTACACCGGCATGCGCGACGTGTTCGTGGGCAGCCTGTGTGCCATCGCGGTTTTTCTGCTGTCGTACAAGGGGTACGATCTCAGGGACGAACTTGCGGGTGGTCTCGCGGGCGTCTTTGCAATCGGGATCGCGCTGTTTCCCACCACACCAGCGGGGAATGTGACGCTGCAAGCCCCGGTGATCGGCGCAATCCACATCATATGCGCCTTATCCTTCTTCCTGACCCTCGCTTATTTTTCGCTGGTTCTTTTTCGCAAAACAGATCCGCACAAGACGCCATCGCGCCGCAAGCTGCAACGCAACAAGATATACACGGTCTGCGGATACACCATGCTGGCTTCAATCGCAACGATCGCCATACTTGCACTGCTCCCGCACGGAACAGCCATCATGAAGCTCGATCCATTTTTCTGGCTTGAGTCGCTGGCCGTGGTGGCCTTTGGAATATCGTGGCTGACCAAGGGCGAAGCAATACTCAAGGACGAGGCCCGATGACTTGGGTGAAACAAAAACTCCGGAATAATTCCGGTGCAGCGCCCTTTCATGTTACTTTTAATAAATCCCCGATAACAACTCGCCGCACAACATGCCTTACTCAAGCCTCAACCCGACCACCAATCAGCTGATTCAGACTTATCCCAGCTGGGATGACCATCATCTGCAGCAAGCCCTGGAAAAAGCCCACGGCGCGCAGAAGGCATGGGCGCAAACGTCTTTTGCCCGGCGCGCCGCAGTGTTGCGTGATACGGCGATCCGGTTGCGCGCGCATCCTGACCGTTATTCGACCCTGATCACGCTGGAAATGGGCAAGCCGTTGCGGGAAGCCCGCGACGAAGTGGAAAAGTGTGCCGTTGTCTGCGACTACTATGCGCAGCATGGCGAGGATTTTTTGCGCGCCGATGCGGTGGAATCGGATGCCGGAAAAAGCTATGTCGGTTATTACCCGCTCGGTGTAGTACTGGCCGTCATGCCGTGGAACTTTCCGTTCTGGCAGGTATTTCGCGCCGCGGCCCCGGCCCTGATGGCGGGCAATGCGCTGGTGCTGAAACACGCGGCGAATGTGCCGCAGTGCGCGCTGGCAATCGAAGCTGTGTTTCGCGATAGCGGCTTGGCGGAGGGCTTGTTTACCACGCTGATGATCGAAGTCGGCCAGGTGGCAGATGCGATCGCCAGCCCGCATGTGCATGCGGTCACGCTCACCGGATCGGAAGCCGCCGGACGCAAAGTGGCGGCGAGCGCCGGCGAAAACCTCAAGAAGTGTGTGCTGGAACTGGGCGGCTCCGACCCGTTCATCGTGCTGCACGATGCCGATCTGGAACTCGCAACAGATATGGCTGTAGCCTCGCGCTTCCTCAACTGCGGGCAATCATGTATCGCCGCCAAGCGCTTCATCGTCGTGCCGCAGATCGCGGATGAATTCCTGCGCCGCTTCAAGGTAAAAGTGGAAGCACTCAGGATAGGCGATCCGATGGATGATGCCACCCAGATCGGTCCGCTGGCGCGTCCGGACCTGCGCGCGACCTTGCATCAACAGGTAAGCGACTCCATCGCGCAGGGCGCATTGGCGGTAACCGGCTGCGGGGCGGTGGAGCGGGAGGGATTTTTCTATCAGCCATCGATCCTGGACCGCGTTACTGACAAGGCCCGTGCCTGGCACGAAGAACTGTTCGGTCCGGTAGCGATCGTGATCCGTGCCGCAAGCGAAGAGGACGCGTTGCGCATCGCCAACGAAACCCGCTTCGGGCTGGGATCATCAATCTGGAGTCAGGATACTGCGCGCGCTGAACAGCTGGCGGCACACATACAGGCCGGCTGCACTTTCATCAACGGCATGGTCAAGTCCGACCCGCGCCTGCCCTTCGGCGGTGTGAAAGCTTCAGGTTACGGGCGCGAATTATCAAGGCTGGGGATACATGAATTCGTGAACGCGAAGACGGTATGGATCCGGAATTGAACAAATTAAAAGAGCCGGCGAGTTACAAACAGTGTTATTGATGTTTTCATATTTGATGACAGTGACACATCTTTCGGAATGCGGTAAGGGGAAATTAAAAAACTGGCACGTCATTCCCGCGAATTCGGGGAATCCAGAGTGCCCCGTCATTGCGAGAATGCTTCAGCTGCGAGCGAAGCGCGGCTGAGGCGAAGCCGACGCGGCAATCCAGTAATGCTGTCATTGCGAGGAGGCGTAGCCGACGTGGCAATCCAGATGGTTAAAAAAATGCATCTTGGTCTTGCTGGATTGCTTCACTTCGTTCGCAATGACGACAGGGGTGCCGTGAATTATGGAAGCATCAATAAATAATGATCCCGGGGCGACGGTGAAATAAAAAGTTCCGGGCAGGAATTTCAATGTTGCCCCGTTTGATACCTTGAGCGCAAACACCAGACCTTGTCACGCTCCTTAAACCGGCCCACTGTAACGAATTTTTAAAACCAGCTGTCCGCCTTGTGGTCCAGCTCAGGCATGCATTTCTGCAACTGGGCACCATAGGCAGCCGATTTGTTCCTGACCTTGCCGGCCACCTGCTTCAACCACCCATTGTTTTTCCAGCTGCCGCTTTTGTAGCCGCCCTGCCCTTCATGATAGGCGAGGTACTGGTGGTAGGCATCCCACTTGGAGATGCCGAGGGTGCGCTGTGTAGTGTCGGTATACCAGCCCACAAAGTTGATCGCATCGGCAAAATCATCACGGTCATGGCCGCTGTTGCCTGTCTCCTTCCTATACTTGGCCCACACCGGGTCTTGCGCCTGGGCATAACCATAAGCCGATGAGCGGCGCGGCAACGGGATGAAGAGAAACCAGCTCCGCTGCGGTTTTGCATCGCTGACAAAGCGCGACTCCTGGTCGATGATCGCCATCATTACCCACACCGGCGTTCCCCAGCGTTTATTCGCATTGCGGGCAGATTTGTACCACTTGATATCGCCACGGAAGATGGAACAGATATTATCGGTCTGCTTCGGCTGGTAAGTCGCACAGCCGAAGTTCAACAGCAACATGGCCATCACGGCAAGCCAGAAACGGGGATTTATGCACAGCGACATCATTCTACTGCGCGATCAGGATGCGGGGTCGGGCAGTGCCTGGGATCCGCGGCCGCATAGCGGTAAACTGCCGTGCATGTTCCGGCCGCTGCGCGCAGGCCTTCCCTGCCCCCAAACCGCCCGCTACGATTTCTGTTGTTATGTATAGAAGCATGCCGCCATTATCCGCATCTGGGCGCAGCGATCAACCTGCAATTTTCGCGGTGCCGGGCAGGGAATTCGTCCCGGGTCAGCATCTCCTCCCGGCTTCAAGCCTGCCAAATGGCCGTTCACCATCATGGCGATAAAATCAAGGCGGCCATGCCCGGGATATTTTGGCTCCCGCGGCATTCATCGCTGAAGGGACTGCGTAATCAATTTAATTTTCATCCGCGCGGCTAATGCCATAAAATGATTCCACCCGGGCGCCATATATACATATACACCAGCCTTCAATCCAGATAGCGAGAGGGATTTACCCGTGAAAATATATTCGATACTTTGCCTGGCATTATTGCTGGCCGCGTGCGGCGGCGACCCCCACGACACCAAGGTGCCCGCCGACATTACCAAGTGGAGCAGCTCGGTGAAACCATCCCTGCAGAAACTGACGCCCGATGAAAGGGTATTGTTTTCCCAGTATGTCGTTCGACATATTTCCGGGTCAGCTGGAGCCGGGTTGATTGGGGACAAGTCCGACCCTATCCCGGATGACATGACGATAGGCAAGGCAATAGAAGATCAACGCAACTATATTGCCCGGCAGCACGCTAAAGAGCCGGATAAAACCACGGCGGCCACTCATTAGCAAACCTGACTACCGGGATCAAGGGACCTGCCATAACATGGGAACGGAGCCTGTGATTCAGGCAAGGATAGTGGCTGCGACCCTGTGTCTATCCCGTTATTGCAAAGTACCGATGGCGGCTTTGCAGCGGTGCACCTTGAACGATGAATTTCCGGCCGGCACCCTTTCCGTACACATGAAAGTTAAAAAATGATAAGCCATCTCGGCCGATATGAGATTCTTGAAGAGCTGGGACGGGGCGCCATGGGTATTGTTTACAAAGCCTACGACCCGTTAATCGAGCGGTACGTCGCGATCAAGACCATCAATCTCCAGGTTATGTCCGGGACGGAAAAAACGGAATACGAGGCAAGATTCTATCAGGAGGCCAAGGCAGCGGGACGCCTGACCCACCCCAACATAGTTACCATTTACGACCTGGGTGAAAGCGGCGACGTGGCCTACATCGCCATGGAATTGATGGAGGGCCGGGAATTACAGGAGATGATCTGTGGCAAAAGGCGCCTGCTGATTACGGATGCACTGAACCTTGCAATTCAAGTGGCGGCAGGATTGTCCTATGCGCACCAGCGGGGGGTCGTGCATGGGGACATCAAACCTTCAAACATCATGGTTCTGGGCGACAATCTTGTAAAGATCGCCGACTTTGGCATCGCGAAAATGGCTTCCTCAATAGAGGTCAAGCAGGGGGATGCGATTTACGGGACCCCCCCGTACATGTCACCGGAACAAATCCAGGGAAAATCAATTGACGCCCGCTCGGATATTTATTCACTCGGCGTTGTTCTGTATTGCCTGCTGACTGACCGGTTGCCGTTTCCCGAGGAAAACATCAATTTACTCAAGAACCAGATCGTCAGTGTTGTCCCGGAAAAACCCAGTTCATTGAACCCCGGAATTTCAGAAATGCTGGATGCGGTTGTATGCAAGTGTCTTGCAAAAACTCCGGATGTCCGCTACAAAAATGCCAACGACCTGGCAAATGATTTGCATTCATGCCTTTCCACATTGCAGCATGCCAGTACTGAACCGGATCATCTCTCCATGACCAGCGTCAGGTTCAAACGCCTGAAGAGTGTGGTCACGCCGCGGGGGTTCTCGCAGACTATAGCCACCAACGGCAGCTATTTTGCAATTTTTACGATGTTGGCAATTTTCATGATTGACATCGTTACGCCTTCCAGCATCCAGATGGAATTGCTTTATATATTTCCGCTGGTCGTGATCAGTTTGCATTGCGAGCAGATCAAGCTGGTCGGCGGGGCCGTCATATTAGCGCTATTGCTCCAGGGCATACACATTGATCTTGACACCATCCCGGTCTCCTCAAAAATTGTCAACGCGATAATGGTATTGCTGTCGAATATCATTGTCGTATTTGTGGCCAGAGTCGCACGGGTAAACTTTATCGAGGTCGAACAGCTTTCTTCCTTCGACAGCCTGACCGGCCTACGCAACCGGCTTAGCTTTGAGGTCTTCACGGATATTGAAATTGACAGGCAGAAGCGCAAAAAAGCAGTCTTTTCGTTTGCCTATATTGACCTCCATAAACTCAAGGAATTGAACGAAACCAGGGGATACGCTGCCGGCGACAATGCGATCAGACTTGTCGCCCGTGTAATCCGGGAACATATACGGCAATTCGACACGCCGGCACGGATAGGCGGGGACGAGTTCGCGATCCTGATGCCGAATACCGATGCGGAGGAATGTGAGTCGGTCTGCAGGCAGCTTTCCATGGAGATTTCGGAACAGATGAAAGATGCCGTGCTCCCCTTGTCGACTAACACGGGTTATGCGACCTTTGAAATGCCGCCGGTATCCATATCAGAAGTTTTCGACAAGGCTGAAAATGCCATGCACAGGGCCAAGGCAAGCGGCAAATCATTTGCGGTAAGTGCTTAGCGCATTTGCTTTAGGGAATTACAGGAATAATCTAAAGTAAAGGGTACCGGAGTTGATTTCTATTTCATCCGTGCGAAAGACCCCCATAAAATATTTCGACTCCTGTACCATTGGTTTCCATTGGCTGTAAAAAATTCAATATGCGTCCCCGTCACATAGAACGACACCGCACTAAACGCATAGGCTGGCTGCGCGCCGCGGTATTGGGCGCGAATGATGGCATCGTTTCCACAGCGAGTCTGGTGCTGGGTGTTGCAGCTGCGCATGCCACTCACAGCAACATAATGGTCGCGGGGGTTGCCGGCCTGGTCGCCGGAGCCATGTCTATGGCTGCCGGCGAGTATGTTTCCGTCCACTCACAGGCAGACACCGAAAAGTCAGACATCGAGCTTGAACGCAAGGAGCTCAAGGCAGACAATGCGGGCGAGCATAAAGAATTGGCGGCGATCTATGTCAGTCGGGGCCTTGATCCCGCACTTGCGAAACAGGTCGCCGATCAACTCATGGCGCATGACGGGCTTGGCGCACATGTCCGCGACGAACTCGGTATCACCAAAGCGCTTAGTGCGCGCCCGATCCAGGCCGCCTTTGCTTCGGCTGCCAGCTTCACTATCGGAGCGGCCATGCCACTGTTGATCACGTTATTGGCCCCCGCTGCAAGTCTTATCCCACTCGTCTCAGGTACTTCACTCGTTTTTCTCGCGGTGCTGGGCGGGGTGGCTGCGCACGCCGGCGGCGCTTCTTTGACGGTGGGTGCAATGCGTGTCACATTCTGGAGTGCGCTGGCCATGGGGTTAACTGCCGGCGTCGGTGCACTGTTTGGTACAGTGGCGTGAGTGCAGCGTCGATATGCCACCTGACAAGCCATTCAACCCGGACGCGCTGATTCGCGTTGGTTATTGAGATTTCCATAATTCATGACACACTTTCCGTCATTGCGAACGAAGTGAAGCAATCCAGCAAGACTAAAGATGCATTTTGTTTAAACCATCTGGATTGCCACGTCGGCTACGCCTCCTGATGG
>LSLI01000012.1 GCA_001577345.1 Candidatus Gallionella acididurans | reverse complement strand
TACAGTATTCCGAATATGAACTTGAAATTGAGCCAGAATCCGACGGCGATCGCCAATCCCGTTATCAGCAGCGCGCCTGCCATGATACGGACTGCTATCTGAGTCTCCCGGCCGTCGGCCAGTTGCATGGTCAGCATTCCGGTAGCGAATACCATGAATCCGGCCGCGGTTACCGGGGCCATGTGCGCGACATTGTTGAATTTCATACCCGACAGCAGAAAATCGATGCCGAAATCCTGACCCGAAACCAGTTCGACAACTCTTGCTCCTGCCAGCAGCAGTAACAGCCAGACAAGGGTGCGTTGTGCTGCCGTCACAGGCTGTTGCGGGGATTTTCTGTTTGTCAGCAATGCCAGGCCGCTCAGCAGGAAACACAGTGCCGTGACGGGCGCCATTGCGGCCCAGTCAACCTGGATGTGTGTCAGTATCGGGAAATCGAACCACCAGCCGAACAGAACTGCGCTGCCCAGCAGGAACGTGAGTATGCCCGGGAGCAGGATGGTGTAATTGGGTTTTTGCGTAATGGCCATATCCAGCCTTTTTAGTGCGCTGAATCGACAATATCAGTTGGGGAATTTACCTGCAAGGAATATGGTTTTACCCAAGCAAAGCCCGGGTTCCGCACCAGGCAAAGTTGCTCCAACCGATAGTGCGCCGGGCAAGTATCAGGTTTCCTTGACGGGACGAGCGCGATGCAGGGAATCGCATCATAATCAAAGCTCATTTTTACCGGGGTGTACCATGTCTTCCGGGCGCACCCAGTGCTCGAAATCCTGCTCCGTGACATAGCCCAGTGCCAGCGCCGCCTGCTTGAGCGTGCTGCCGTCATGGTGGGCGCGCTTGGCGATCTCGGCGGCGCGGTCGTAGCCGATGTGCGGGGTCAGCGCGGTGACCAGCATCAGCGAGCGTTCCATCAGTTCGGCGACCCGGCCGCGATTGGCTTTTATGCCACGCACGCAATGTTCCTCGAAGCTGGCCATGCCGTCGGCGAGCAGGCGCAGGCTGTGGGAGAAATTATGCGCGATCAGCGGCTTGAACACATTCAGCTCGAAGTTGCCCGAGGCGCCGCCGACGGTGATCGCGACATCGTTGCCGAACACCTGGCAGCACAGCATCGTCAGCGCCTCGCACTGGGTGGGATTCACTTTGCCCGGCATGATAGAGCTGCCTGGCTCGTTTTCCGGGATGCTGATCTCGCCCAGGCCGGAACGCGGGCCGGAGGACAGCCAGCGCACGTCGTTGGCGATTTTCATCAACGCGACGGCCAGCGTCTTGAGCGCGCCGTGCGCGGCCACCAGCGCGTCATGCGCGGCCAGCGCGGCGAACTTGTTGGCGGCGCTGCAAAACGGCAGGCCGGTACTGCGTGCCAGTTCCGCAGCAACGCGCGTGCCGAACTCGGCGTGGGTGTTCAGCCCGGTACCGACTGCGGTGCCGCCCGCCGCCAATTCGTATAGCGGCGCCAGCGCCGCGACCAGCAGTTTCTCTGCCTGATCCAGTTGCGCCACATAGCCGGAAAATTCCTGGCCCAGCGTCAGCGGCGTCGCGTCCTGCAGATGGGTGCGGCCGATCTTGACGATGTCGGAAAACGCGTCGGATTTCATTTGCAGAGTCGCGCGCAGCGTGCGCAATGCAGGCAGCAGCTTGTTGTGGATGCCGGTCACCGCGGCGAGGTGCATCGCGGTCGGGAAGATGTCGTTGGATGACTGGCCGAAATTGACTTCGTCGTTGGGATGGATTTTTCGCGCCGCACCGCGCGCCCCGCCGAGCAGCTCCGAGGCGCGGTTGGCGAGCACCTCGTTGACATTCATGTTGCTCTGCGTGCCCGAACCGGTCTGCCAGACCGACAGCGGGAATTCACTGTCGTGCTGTCCGGCCAGCACTTCGTCCGCCGCCTGCATGATCGCGCTGGCCTTGTCCTGGTCCAACAGGCCGAGATCGCGGTTGACCAGCGCGCAAGCGCGTTTTATTCCGGCAAGTGCCATCACAATCTCTGACGGCATGCGCTCGGACGAGATATGAAAATACTGCAGCGAGCGCTGCGTCTGCGCCCCCCACAGTTGATCTGCGGGCACCTCGATCGGGCCGAAAGAGTCGCGTTCAGTTCTGGTGGTCATCGTGATTTCTCCTAAAACTGCAGGGAACTTCTAAAAATTTGTCATACCAGTCTGCGCTGGCGTGAGTATTTTTAGGGGCCACCTAAATTTTTTGGAGTGCGTAGACTTGTCTACGCTTTAAAAAAAGCGGCGACATGTCGCCGCACTCCATATCGATCCCATTGCTACGTCCACAATTGACGGATACCGCGATGCTTTACCCATCCTACCCTGTTATTTCGAGTTCTGTTTATTTTGAAACCAGCTCGCGCAGCACATACGGCAGTATCCCGCCGTGGCGGTAATAGTCGACCTCGATAGGCGTGTCGATGCGCAGCAGCAGCGGTACTTTTTGTGTGCTGCCGTCGCTGCGAGTAATAGTGAGCGTCACATCCTGTTGCGGTTTCAAATCGTCATCGACGCCGCTGATGGCCAGGCTCTCCTCGCCGGTCAATTTGAGCGATGCGACCGTGGTGTCGCCCTTGAATTGCAGAGGCAGCACGCCCATGCCGACCAGGTTGCTGCGGTGGATGCGTTCGTAGGATTTTGCGATCACCGCTCTCACGCCGAGCAACTGCGTGCCCTTTGCCGCCCAGTCGCGGCTCGATCCGGTGCCGTATTCTTCACCCGCAAAGATCACGGTCGGAATACCTGCGGCGATGTAATTCATCGCGGCCTCGTAGATCGGCATCTGCTTGCCCTGGTACAGCGTGTAACCACCCTCGATGCGGCTGCCGTCTGCCTTGGCCGGCAGCATCATGTTCCTGATGCGCACGTTGGCGAAGGTGCCGCGCATCATCACTTCGTGGTTGCCGCGCCGCGAGCCGTAGCTGTTGAAATCGGCTACCGCGACGTTGTGATCCTGCAGGTAGGTGCCGGCAGGCGAGGTGGGCTTGATCGCGCCGGCGGGCGAGATGTGGTCGGTGGTGACCGAGTCGCCGAAGATGGCGAGGATGCGCGCGCCGGAAATTTCCGCGACCTTGCCGGGCTGCATTTCGAAGTCATCGAAGAACGGCGGTTCGGCGATATAGGTCGATTCCGGCCAGGTGTACACTTGCCCGGAAGGGGCGGCGATCTTTTTCCACAGCGGGGTGGCGTCGGCCAATCCCGAATACAGGCGGCGGAAGGTATCCGCGTTCATCGCGAGTTTCATCAGCGCCTGCACCTCTTCGTGCGTCGGCCAGATGTCGCCGATGTAGACGTCCTTGCCGGACTTCGATTTTCCGAGCGGTTCGGTGCGGAAATCTTTCAGCATCGTTCCGGCGATCGCATAGGCGACCACCAGCGGGGGCGAGGCGAGGAAGTTGGCGCGGATGTTGGCATGAATGCGCGCCTCGAAATTGCGGTTGCCCGATAGCACGGCCGCGCATACCAGGTCGTTCTTGACTATCGTCTCTTCTATCGGTGCCGAGAGCGGTCCGGAGTTGCCTATGCAGGTGGTGCAGCCGTAACCGGCGAGGTAGAAGCCGAGCTTCTCGAGATAGGGTAGCAGCCCCGCCCTGGTCAGGTACTCGGTCACCACGCGCGAACCCGGCGCCAGTGAGGTCTTGATGTGCGGTTTGACCGTGAGCCCGAGTTCCACCGCCTTCTTGGCGAGCAGGCCTGCGGCGAGCAGCACGCCGGGGTTGGAGGTGTTGGTGCAGGAGGTGATCGCTGCGATCAGCACCTCGCCGGAACCGATCTCGATGCCGTCCGATGTCCTGAAACGCTTGGCCAGGTCAGCGGGCTGCTTGGCGAAACCGTTTTCCGACACAGGCTTTGCGAACAGCGTGGTGAACGTCGCCTTGACCCGGTCCAGGTCGATGCGGTCCTGCGGCCGCTTCGGGCCGGCCAGCGAGGGCATCACGGTGGACAGGTCCAGTTCCAGCGTCTGGCTGTAGTCGATGTCGCCCGATTTCGGGATGCCGAACAGGCCCTGCGCCTTGAAGTAGGCGGCGAAGGCTTCGATCTCGTCTTCTGTTCGTCCTGTGCCCTTGAAATAGTCCAGCGTCTTGTCGTCCACCGGGAAGAAGCCCATGGTCGCTCCGTATTCGGGTGCCATGTTGGCGATGGTGGCGCGGTCGGTGACGCTGAGCGATGCGGTGCCCGCGCCGAAGAACTCGACGAACTTGCCCACCACCTTGGCCTTGCGCAGCATCTCGGTGAGGGTCAGCACCAGGTCGGTGGCGGTGCAGGCGGGGTGGAGCTTGCCCTTCAGGTTCACGCCGACCACATCGGGCGTCAGCAGGAACACCGGCTGTCCGAGCATGCCGGCCTCGGCCTCGATGCCGCCGACGCCCCAGCCGACCACGCCTATGCCGTTGATCATCGTGGTGTGGCTGTCGGTGCCGACCAGCGTGTCCGGGTAGTACACATCGTCCCCGGATTTGTGCACGCCGCGCGCCAGATACTCCAGGTTCACCTGATGCACGATGCCGATGCCGGGCGGCACGACCTTGAAGGTGTCGAATGCCTGCATGCCCCACTTCATGAACTGGTAGCGCTCACTGTTGCGCTGGAATTCCAGTTCCATGTTCTGCTCGAGTGCATTCTTGTTGCCGTAATGGTCGACCTGTACCGAGTGGTCGACCACCAGGTCCACCGGCACCAGCGGTTCGATGAGTTTCGGGTTCTTGCCCATGCTGCTCGCCACGCTGCGCATCGCGGCAAGGTCGGCGAGCAGCGGCACGCCGGTGAAATCCTGCAGCACGATGCGCGCCACGACGAACGGAATTTCCTCGGTGCGCGGTGCATTCGGCTTCCAGTTTGCCAGTTGGCGCACATGCTGTTCGGTCACTTTCCTGCCGTCGCAGTTGCGCAGCACGGATTCCAGCACGATGCGTATCGAGACCGGCAGGCGCGATATTTTGCCCAGTCCGGCGGCTTCCAGTGCGGGCAGCGAATACAGCGTGCCTTCTTTGCCGCCGGCGAGGCTGAAACTTTTTCGGGTGTTGAAAAGATTTTGTGATGCGGTACTGGACGACATGGCGGACTCCGAATGTGCGGGACGTAAATTAAGGATGCGATTATAAGGTGTTGCGTCGTGCCCGTCTTGTCCGGTTGGCTTTATTTATATCTTCCTGCGCGGCAGGATTGGAATTAATATGTCCTTGTCCAGAGTTGGAACCTAACCGATAAATCTGCAACACAGGGGGGCGTTGCTTGGCCGGTGATTTGAAGTGTTCATTTTGCAACAGTGCTGTCCCGGGCCGCCATCGCGGCTTGGTGCGTTGCGCTGGCTTGCGCACTCCGCTGTGCGCCGGGCATGCATTCCCTCTGCGCCCTGATCGATGACACCGCCCATGATGATGACCAGACTATTCAAACATCGTGCATTCATCGATGCCGTGAAACTGCTGTCGGTCGCGCTGGCATACTTTGTCTGCGGCAGGCTGGGCCTTGCGCTGCCATCCGTCGATTCCCACATCACCTTGATCTGGCTGCCTACCGGCATTGCCGTGGCGGCGCTGCTGCGCTGGGGTTATATCTGCTGGCCGGGAATATTCCTGGGTGCGCTGGCGACCAATTATTCGATTGATTCCTCCCCGTTGCTGGACAGCTGCATCGCGCTGGGGAATACCGCCGGGCCGCTGCTTGCCGCATGGGTGCTGCAACGATTGAAATTCCAGGGTGCACTGGACCGTGCCAGGGACATCTCGTTCCTTGTTGCAGCCGCAGTACTTGGGATGCTGGCCAGTGCCAGCGCAGGGGTGATCAGTCTGAGGCTGTTCGGGGTGTTGCCGGCGCAGAATAGCGGCCTGGCCTGGCTGTCCTGGTGGGCGGGCGATGTCGTGGGCGTGTTGATGGCGGTACCATTGCTGCTCAATATATCCTTTCCCCAGTTTAAATATGCATGGGCGCATCGGGTGGAATTTCTGGCCTGGACTTCACTCACGCTGGTCTTGGGCTGGGGCGTGTTTTTCCTCAACAACGATAGCCATGCATTGCCATTGGTCTTTACGTTGTTGCCGCTGGTCGTTTGGGCGGCGATGCGCTTTGGGGTGACGGGCTCATCATTGGCTGTGCTGTTGCCGGCGGGTATGGCCACCGTGGCGACCAGCCTCGGGTCGGGGCCATTTCGTACCGTGGCAACCGAGCACGGCTTATTCGTGTTGTGGCTGTATCTGGCCACTCTGGTGCTGGTCAATCTGATGGTCGCGGCTTTGCAGGCGGGGCGCAAACGGGCAGAAGTGACTGCGCGACAGGTTGAGCTGCAATTCCGGCAGATATTTGAGCAGCATAATTCCATCATGCTGCTGATCGATCCTGCTTCGGGAATGATCGTGGATGCCAATATGGCCGCCAGCCGTTTTTACGGCTATTCGCCGGAGCATCTGAGGAACATGAATATCGGCCAAATCAATACCCTGTCGCCAGAGCAGGTTGAAGGATTTCTTGAGCGGATGCTGAAAGAAAAGGACAGCAGTTTTATTGTTACGCATTGCTTGTCCGGCGGTGAAATTCGCACCGTCGAAGTGCAATGCTCGTTGCTGGAGGTGGCTGGCCGCACCCTTTTCCTCCCCATCATCCATGATGTTACCGAACGCAGAGCCGTTGAGCAGTCGATTCAGGAGGCCAAAGAGCGTGTCGAGATCACTTTTAATGGCAGCCCGAACGCAGAAATCATCAGTCGTTTGTACGATGGCCATATTACCGATATTAATAATGCATTTACCCAGCTCAGCGGTTATACAAAACAAGAGTTGATGGGAAATATCATCCTGGATTTCAATTTCTGGATTGATCTGGAAGTCCGCAGGAAATATGTCGACGAGCTTGAATCCAAGGGTCTGTGCGTGAATTTCGAGGCGCAATTCAAGAGAAAAGACGGCAGCATATTTACGGGCAGCCTGTCCGCAGGATTAACCACCATTCAAGGCGTCCGGCACATAGTCGCGACGATATTGGACATCACCGAGCGCAAAATAATTGAACGGAAAAACGATGTGCTGGTGCGCCGGCATCAGGCGCTGATGAAGTCTGCGCTTGAGGGTATCCACATCATGGATATGCGCGGGAACATCGTGGAGTTCAATGATACTTTTTGCCAGATGCTGGGCTATACCCGGGAAGAAGCGGCAAAACTCAGCGTGGCCGACTGGGATGCGCAATGGTCGCCGGCTGAACTGATGGAACGCTTCAAACAACTGATTACGGTGGATGGCGCCTTGTTCGAGACCCGGCACCGTCGCAAGGACGGCACCGTGATCGATGTAGAGGTCAGCATCACGGGGGCCGATATAGATGGCGAACATTACCTGTATGCCGCGAGCCGTGATATTATCGCGCGCAAGAAGGCTGAAATTGAGCTGCGCAACAGTGAACAAAAATCGCGCATGTTGATGGATAACGCCGCTGATGCGGTATTTGTTGCGGACCCGGCAACCGAAAACTTGCTGTATATCAACGAACGCTTCGAATTTGCCCTGGGCTATTCCCGGGCAGAACTGGTCGGCAACAACATGTTTGAACTGGTGACTCCTGCTTTTCGCGACGTCTACCGGGAACGTTTCCGCGGCATCGTTCAATCGGGCGGGGTGACTACCAGAGAGATCCGGCTGAACCGGAAAGACGGGACCCATGTGTCATTCGAAATGAATGCGGCCACCTTGCCGGATGGAACCTTGTATGGCGCATGCCGCAATATCACGGAACGCAAGCTCGCCGACGAGGCATTGCGCATCGCTGCGGTTACCTTCAATACCCAGGAGGCGATCATGATCACTGCGCCGGATGGCAGGATTTTGCGCGTCAATCAGTCCTTCCATGACATTACCGGCTATGGTTCGGATGAGGTGGTAGGTCAGAGCCCGCGCATCCTGCAGTCCGGCCGGCACAATGAGGCTTTTTTTCAGGCCATGTGGTCTACCCTGCTCGATACCGGAAAATGGGCCGGCGAGGTGTGGGACAAACGCAAGGACGGCAGCGTCTATCCGAAATCAATGACCATCACGGCCGTATACAATGGACAGAAACAGGTGTCGCATTACGTCGCGGTGTTCCGCGATATCAGCAATCTGAAGCAATCCGAACAGGAAATCCACCAGCTGGCCTTTTACGACGCGTTGACCAAGCTGCCGAATCGCCGTTTGCTGCTGGATCGTTTGCAGCAGGCGATGGCGACCGGCTCACGCTCCGGCAGGTATGGCGCCTTGCTGTTCCTGGATCTGGATCACTTCAAAACCATCAATGACACGCGCGGGCATGCGGCGGGCGATGAGTTGTTGGTCGCCGTGGCAAGCCGCTTGCATGCCTGTGTGCGCGAGGGTGACAGCGTGGCCAGGATGGGCGGCGATGAATTCGTGGTAGTGCTGGAAAATTTGAGCAGCATCGAAAATGAGGCGGCGGCACTGACCGAATCGGTCGCGGAAAAGATACTCGGTGAGCTGGATAAACCCTATGTGCTTTCCGGGTTTGAGTGTCTTTCCACGGTCAGTATCGGCGTCAGCCTGTTTCGCGGGCATTTGGAAAGCGCGGCTGATCTGCTTCAGCACACCGATGTCGCCATGTACCAGGCCAAGGCCCAAGGGCGCAATGCCATTCGCTTTTTCGATCCGCACATGCAAACGGCGTTGCAGGCGCGCGCCACATTGGAAGCGGATCTGCGCCAAGCGCTTGAAAAACAGCAGTTCCGCTTGCAATACCAGATCCAGGTGGACAGGTTACGCCGACCGTTGGGGGCGGAAGTATTGTTGCGCTGGGAACACCCCCAGCGCGGCCTGATTCCTCCAGACGAATTCATTCCCTTGGCCGAGGAAACCGGGCTGATCGTGCCGATCGGTTTGTGGGTGTTGCAAACCGCCTGCGCGCAACTCGGGAAATGGCAGAATGACGCGCTGACCCGTGATTTGACGCTGGCAGTGAATGTCAGCGCCAAACAGTTTCGCCAGGTTGACTTCGTCGCTTATGTACAGCGCGCGCTGCAGGAAAGCGGTGCAAAACCAACTCACCTCAAGCTGTAATTGACCGAAAGCACCGTGCTGGACAACGTGGCGGATACCATCAGCAAGATGCATGAAATCAATGTCTCGGGGGTCAGTTTCTCGATGGATGACTTCGGTACCGGCTACTCCTCGTTGCAGTACCTCAAACTATTGCCGCTGGACCAGATCAAGATAGACCAGTCCTTTGTGCGCGATATCGTGACCGACCCCAATGATGCCGCCATCGTGCAGACCATCATCGCGATGGCGGAGATACTGGGATTTGACGTTATTGCCGAAGGGGTTGAGAACGAGGCGCAACGCGAGTTTCTCGATTTGCGCGGCTGCCCTGCTTTCCAGGGTTATTTGTTCAGCAGGCCAGTATCAATAGAACAGTTTGAGGACTTGTTGCGTCAAGGTGTCTGAGCCTCGACTTGGCGACATGCATGCTGTTGATACAACCCCTGCGCAAGCGGCTTTCCGGGACTATCGTTTCAGCGTATCAATTCCGGCCGCGGAGCCCGCGGAAATATTGCGTGGCGTAAACTGATCCTCGATGCATAGCAACGCGCTGCCATAGGCAGCCTCACAATGTATCGCTGCGCTGACCGGTATGCCGAGCAATCTTTCGCGCAGCTTTCCCCATACTGAATTTTTTGCCCCGCCGCCGTTGGTCACGACCCGTGTGAGTGGTGGTGCGCCCAGTTCGGCGAGTCTGGCATAGCCTGCCACTTCGATACGAGCCAGGCCCTGCAACAATCCATGCAGGAATTCCGCATCATTGCCGGGGCGCGGTTCCAGTCTTGGTGCCAGTTGCGCATCGTTGATCGGGAAGCGTTCGCCGGTTCCGGTCAGCGGGTAATAATCCAGCGGACTGTCATGAAGCGGGTCGATTCCCGCGCTCAGGGAAACCAGCTGTGCATCGTTGAAATGGCGGCGCAATACGCCCGCCCCGGCGTTCGATGCGCCGCCCGCCAGCCACAGGTCGCCATAGCGGTGGCTGTATATGCCGTACTCTGCGGCCTCGATGCGCCGTGTCGAAAGCTGCTTGAGCACCAGCGTGGTGCCCAGCGTCGTCACGCCGATTCCTGTCTGGCTGACGCCGGCAGCGATGAAGGCGGCTGTGCTGTCGGTGGTGCCCGCGTGAATGGCGCATTGCGGATTGATGCCGAAATGCGCGGCGATGTCGGGCCGGATTTGCGCGATCACTGTGCCGGGCGCAACCACCTGCGGCAACAGATGCGTGTGCGGCAAAGTCATCAGCCAGTCCGGCCAGCGTAGGGCTTCCGCGTCGTAGCCAGTCTTCAGGGCATTGTGGTAATCGCTGATGCCGGGCTGCCCGCTGAGCAGGGCGGTGAGCCAATCGGCCTGATGCAGGAAATACGCGGTCCGTTCATGGCCGCTTTGCCGGGTCAGCCACAGAAACTTGGCAAGCCCCGAAGTGGCGCTGCAAACAATATGGTCGTTAGGCGCGATGAGCCCGAGTTGTTCGGCCTGTTGCTGCGCGCGTTGATCGTTGTATAGCAGCGCAGGTGAGCAGGGTTCCAGCTGCGCATCGCACAGCAACACCGTGCCGGAGGTGGCGTCCAGCGCCAGACCTTGCAATCCGGCCGCAATGTGTCGCGGTAGCACACGGAGCAGCGCGTGCAGCGCGGCGCGCCATTCGGTCGGGGATTGCAGTGCGGAGCCGGGGTAGGTGATGCGCTGTTCCCAGACGACGGTTTTGTCATCGCCGATAACGCAGGCACGCGCGCCTGAGGTGCCGAAATCCAGTCCCAGGTACATCATGGACACAATATTAATGGCCGCATCAGCCCCGGGTGCTGGGTTGCGAGTCGAAGCGATTCAACTCGACGCGCGGGGCAGGCTGCCAACCAGGCTTGCGGTGTTCGGCGACCACGTTAGTGAAGATGCCGCCGCGCACGTAGAACTTCGCAGTCAGGCGCATGAAGCGAGGCTGGATGGCGGCGGCCAGGTCGTCCAGGATGCGGTTGGTGACATCCTCGTGAAAATGCCCTTCGTTGCGGAACGACCAGATATACAGCTTGAGGCTTTTCAGCTCGACGCACTTTTGGTCCGCGATGTAATCGAGTATCAGCGTGGCAAAGTCCGGCTGGCCGGTCTTGGGGCACAAACAGGTGAACTCGGGGATCTCCATGTGGATATGGTAATCGCGCTGCGGGCCGGGGTTGGGGAAGGTTTCCAGCGTCTTGGTCGGTTGGGTAGTCATTTGGTATGCCCGTCAGGTTCGGTTAGAATGGCGCGCATTATAACGTTGTGACCTCGAAATTGCGTTTATCCCAAATCAAACTGGCCGGTTTCAAATCCTTTGTAGACCCCACGCACATCGCGCTGCCGGGGCAGATTGTGGGCGTGGTCGGCCCGAACGGCTGCGGCAAGTCCAACGTGATCGATGCGTTGCGCTGGGTGCTGGGCGAGTCCAAGGCTTCCGCGCTGCGCGGCGAGACCATGCAGGACGTGATCTTCAACGGCTCCAGCAAGCGCAAGCCGGTTTCGCGCGCCAGCGTCGAACTGGTGTTCGACAATTCGCTGGGCAAGGCGAACGGCCAGTGGGCCAGTTACGCCGAGATATCGATCAAGCGCGTGCTGCAGCGCGACGGCGATTCCAGCTACCACATCAACAACCAGCACGTGCGGCGCAAGGACATCACCGACATCTTCCTGGGCACCGGCCTGGGGGCCCGCGCCTACGCGATCATCGAGCAGGGCATGATCTCGCGCATCATCGAGGCCAAGCCGGAAGAATTGCGCATCTTTCTCGAGGAAGCGGCCGGGGTTTCCAAATACCGCGACCGGCGCCGCGAGACCGAATTGCGCATAGCCGACACGCGCGACAATCTGCTGCGCGTCAGCGATATCCTGCAGGAACTGGAAAAGCAACTGGTGCATCTGGGCTCGCAGGCCGAAGTGGCGAAACAATACCGCGCCCTGGAGAATCAGCGCGACACTACGCAGCGTTTGTTCTGGCTGGTGAAGAAACAGGAAGCCGAAGCGCAGCGCGCAAGGTTTGCGCAGGCCACCGAGAAAACCCGCACCGAACTGGAAGCGGAAACCGCGCGGCTGCGCGACATAGAAAACCAGCTGGAAACGGCACGCAGCGGGCATTACCAGCTTTCCGATGCGCTCCATGCCAGGCAGGGCGATCTGTACACGGCGAATGCCGAGATTGCGAGGCTGGAGCAGCACATCAAACATGTCGCCGAGCAACGCCAGCGCATGACGCAGCAGCTCGCCAATACCGAGCGGCAGATCGAACAGCAGAAGCAGCAGCGACAGGGCGTGCATGCACTGCTGGAACATTGGCAGCGCCAGCAGGAAGGCGCCGGAACCAAAGTGGCGGAAGCCGAGCAGCTTGCCGAAGCGGAAGGCCGGAACCTGCCGCAGGCGGAACAGGCGGCGCGCATCGCCCAGGAACGACACAACGAATTGCAGCGCGAACATTTGCTGTTGCAGCAGAAAATGCAATTGGCCGAAACCCAGCGTGACAACCTGCAACGCAACATCCAGCAGCTGGATTCCCGGCGCCTGCGCCTGCTGATGGAAAAGGACAACCTGCCGGGTGCCGACGGCAATGCACTGCAGCAGGCGCAGCAGCAACTGTCCGAGCTCGAAATGGAGCGCGCGGAACAGGTCGAAAAACTGGCGCACCTGCAGGAACAACTGCCGTTGGCGGATATGCAGCGGGGCAACCAGCGCGATTCCCTGCAGCAGCAGGAGCGGGTGCTGGCGCAGACCGAGGCCAGGCTGCATGCCTTGCAGCAGTTGCAGCGCCAGATAGACAGCGACAAGAACCTCAACGCCTGGCTGCAGCAGCACCAGCTGGATAACAAGCCGCGCCTGTGGCAAGCCATACGCATCGAGAGCGGCTGGGAAGACGCGCTGGAAGCCGTGCTGCGCGAACGCCTCAACGCGCTGGCCCTGCCCTCGCTGGATACCGCCGCTGCCTGGAGCGATGCGCCTCCTGCCAAGCTGGCGTTGTTTTCCCCATCCGGCAACGGGCAGGATGATGGCGGGCCAGGCCAGCTGAAATCTCTGCTGAGTTATGTGCAATGCCAGGACGCGCAGGTGTTGCCGGTGATGCGCGACTGGCTGAACGGCGTCTATGCCGTGGCGGATATTGCGCAGGGTTATGCGCTGCGCGCGCAGTTGCCGGCGGGCGGCTGGTTCGTCACTCCGCAGGGTCACCTGATCGGCGCGCACAGCGTGCTGTTCCACGCGCCGGACAGCCAGTTGCACGGCGTATTGGCCAGGCAGCGCGAGATCGAAAAGCTGGAACTGGAACTGGTCGAGCAGAACCGCAACGCGGAATATTCCAGACAGCAGGTCGCCGAGGCCGAGCAACACTATCAGTCCATCGAGATGCAAATCGCCCCGCTGCGCACCAGCGGCAACGAATTGCAGCAGCGCCTGCACGGTCTGCAGATGAACATACTCAAGCTCAACCAGGCGCATGAGCGCAGTGTGGAGCGCACCGCCCAGATCGAGAGGGAGATGCAGGAAGTCGCCGACTTGCTCGGCACCGAACAGCGCCAGCAGGAAGGCATACACGAACAAATGCTGATACTGCGCGAGCAGATCGCCGAGTTTTATGCGCAAGTCGATGCGGCGCAACGAGATGCCAATGCGCAGGAAATCGCGTTGCGCGAGCAACGCAGCCGCGCACAGCATGCGCAGCATGCCTTGCAGGAAGCGCGTTTCTTCGCCAAGACTTGCACGGAGAAAATAGCCGACCTGCAGCACAGCGTTCAACAGATCACCGATGCGCTGGCACAGTTCGAGCAGAGCCTGGAGCAATTGCGCGCCGATCTGTCGGTCGGCGAGGACGACACGGCCCAGCAGCAATTGCAGGCAGCTTTACTGGTGCGCCAGGCCTGCGAGCAGGCGCTGGGAGAGGCGCGCAATATTCTGGAAAATGCCACGGTAAATTTGCAGAAGTTCGAGCAGGAACGGATGGCCTGCGAACACAAATTGAATCCGCTGCGCGAGAAACTCGGCGAACTGACGCTCAAGGAACAGGAAGCGCGCCTGCATTTCGAGCAGTGGTCAGAGCAGTTGCAGGGTGTTGACGAACAGGCGTTGCTGCCGCTGCTGGGGCCTGATAATAGGCAAGGGGGCAACAACAAGCCGAATGCGCTGCAGGCCGAGTTGAACCGGCTGAACGAGGGCATTGAGGCGCTGGGCGCGGTGAATCTCGCGGCGCTCGAAGAGCTGCAAGCCGCGACCGAGCGCAAAGCCTACCTGGATGCGCAGGCCAAGGACCTGAACGAAGCGATGGCGACTCTGGAAGACGCGATACGCCGCATCGACAAGGAATCGCGCGATCTGTTGATGGACACCTATAACCAGGTCAATCGGCACTTGTCGGAAATGTTCCCCGTGCTGTTTGCCGGGGGCGAGGCAAGACTGGTGCTGACCGGGGAAGAAATACTGGACAGCGGCGTGCAGGTGATGGCGCAACCGCCGGGCAAGAAGAACAGCTCTATTCATCTGTTGTCCGGCGGGGAAAAGGCACTAACCGCGATTGCGCTGATATTCTCGCTGTTCCAGCTCAACCCGGCACCGTTCTGCCTGCTCGACGAAGTGGACGCGCCGCTGGACGATACCAACACCGAGCGGCTGTGCGCGCTGATCAAGAAAATGTCGCAGCACACCCAGTTCGTGTTCATCAGCCACAACAAGATCACGATGGAGCTGGCCCAGCAACTGGTGGGCGTGACCATGCAGGAGAAGGGCGTATCCAAGGTGGTGGCCGTGGATATCGAGGAAGCCTTGCGCTTGCGCGACGAGGTGCTGGTCGCGTAGCAGGGGGAGTTGTTTGCATCCCCCGTTTGTTCAAATCATGGGACAGCCTTAAACGCCGGTCGTTGTGCGTTCTTTTTCCTTGCTTGCGCCGGCCGGTCGCCGTCCCTGATCTGCATCGGAGTTTGGTCATCGGAGCGCATGCCTTCCTTGAAGCTCTTTACCGCGCCGCCGAGATCGCTGCCGATGTTGCGCAGCTTCTTGGTGCCGAAGATCATCACGATAACCAGTAATACGATCAGCCAATGCCAGATGCTTAGTTCGCCCATTTCACTCTCCTTGGGGTAGAAGTAACGGGCATTATAGCCAGAATCAGCGCAGATCGCCCGCCAGGGAATTGCGCACTCCCGCGGGCACTTCCACTTCCATGCGGTAACCGGGGTGGTCTATGCCTGCGCGCAGGCTTGCGCCACGCTTGATTGCGCCAACCATTTCCGGCGTGAGTTCGAAGCGCAGGAAATGCACCGCAGAGGTCTTGTCTTCGGTCTCCCTGTCCATGTCCTCGTTGGCGATCGGATAAACCTTGCCGCATCCTTCAGCCTGTATCCAGATGGCTTTCTCGATGCCGAGCAGACTGGCGAGGGCCACACGGCGCTCTTCCACATCCTCGTACTCCAGCATGAAAGTCGCCTTCCAATTGCTGCCATCCGGTATGAGAGAGTTGTAGACATCAAGTTCCTGCTGTATGCCTTCATCTTCGAAGATGCGTTCCAGACGCAACATTTCCTGTACCTGGTATTGCATCGTGAGGCTGTCCTCGAAATACAGCGTGGCGTGAGCGCCGATGGCCAGTCTTCGGTTTGCCTTGTGCGCCATGACTTTGGCACGGAACTCGGGCCGGATACGGGCGTATTGTTCCAGGCTATACAGTTTTTCGCGGGTTAATTGCATGTTCGTCATTCTTCCTGTTCAAATATCATATGCCCTGCGCAGCAGGGTGATCGGGTGTTCCGGTGCACGGCCATCCTTGAGGCCGTTCTCGATATGGTGGCCTGCCATCGCGCAGTCGCTGCCGTAATGCTGTGCCTCCGCTTTTCTGACGCGATCCACCACCGGCATGACGATTTTCATTGCTGATGCATGGAATTCCTTTTTCACGGCATAAGTGCCGTCGTGGCCGGAACAGCGCTCGATGATTTCCACCAGCGTGTCGGGCACCAGCGACAGGGCTTCGCGGGTTTTCTGGCCGATGTTCTGCACGCGCTGATGGCAGGCGGCGTGATACGCCACCTTGCCCAAGGGCTGCTTGAAGTCGGTCTTGAGTTTGCCTTCCCTGTGACGCAGCATCAGGTATTCGAAAGGGTCGAAGAAGGCTTCCTTCACTTTCTGCACCTCGGGATCGCCGGGGAACATCAGCGGCAGTTCCTGCTTGAACATCAGCACGCAGGAGGGAACCAGCGCGGTCAGGTCCCAGCCTTCATCGACGAGTTTGGCCAGTACCGGGATGTTGAATTCCCTGGCTTTAACCACTGCCTCCAGATTGCCCAGCTCCAGTTTGGGCATGCCGCAGCAGCGCTCCTGTTCAGCCAGCGTGACGGGAATGCCGTTGTGCTCGAACACCGCAACGAAGTCCTCGCCCGGCCCCGGCTCGTTGCGGTTCATGTAGCAGGTGGCGAACAGCGCGACCTTGCCCGTGGTTTTTCCGGCGGGTTCAGCCTGGGAGGAACTGCGATGTTGAGAAAGACGGCTGCGCAGAGAGTTGCTATGGAATTCGGGCAGCCATGCATCGGCATGTATGCCCGCCACGGCTTCCAGTCCCTTGCGCGCAACGCCGATCTTGTTGACCGCATTCACCACCTGGGCGACAACCGGGATGCCCGCCAGACTGCCGACGGTGTCGGTGCTGGTCAGTACCCGGTCGCGCAGTTTCACGTCGCCCTGCCGGTACTTCACGGCCTTGGCCCTGAGCATCAGGTGGGGGAAGTCCACGTTCCATTCGTGCGGAGGCACATAGGGGCACTTGGTCATGTAGCACAGATCGCACAGGTAACAATGGTCCACAACCTTGACATAATCGGCCTTGGCGACCCCATCCACTTCCATGGTCGGGGATTCGTCCACCAGGTCGAACAGCGTCGGAAACGACTGGCACAGACTGACGCAACGGCGGCAACCGTGGCAAATGTCGAAGACCCGTTCCAGTTCCTTGTGCAACGATTCCTCGTCGTAGAAATCCGGATTTTTCCAGTCCAGCGGGTGACGGGTGGGGGCTTCAAGATTGCCTTCACGGGTAGTGTTAGCCATGGCATCGTCCTGTGCGTATTTCAAATCGGGGAAAGTCCGGCCGCGGTGGGCACGGCCGGAACAGAATTACGAATCAGGCTTATGCCTTGAACTCGGTGAGAGCTTTCTGGTAACGGTTGGCGTGGGAACGCTCCGCCTTGGCCAGGGTTTCAAACCAGTCGGCGACTTCAGTGAAGCCTTCCGCACGGGCAGTCTTGGCCATTCCGGGGTACATGTCGGTGTACTCGTGGGTCTCGCCCGCTACCGCGCTTTTCAGGTTGTCTTCGGTGCCGCCGAATGGCAGGCCGGTGGCGGGATCGCCGCATTGCTCCAGATATTCCAGGTGTCCGTGCGCATGACCGGTTTCCCCTTCAGCGGTGGAGCGGAACAGCGCGGATACATCGTTGTAGCCCTCGACATCGGCTTTGGCTGCGAAATACAGATAGCGGCGGTTGGCCATGGATTCCCCGGCGAAAGCGTCTTTCAGGGATTGCTCGGTTTTGCTTCCTTTCAGTTTCATGTTAGTTACCTCACTCTGGTTGAAAAAAATGACTGTCGATCAAGTTACCCTATGTCACCGGGGCAGCTTACTACTTTGCTGATAGGGCAAGAAGTAAATTGTTTCGATAGTTGCAATCGATAAAATAGATTGAGCCGAAAATATCGTTCGTCATTCCACAGCCAGGGTTCCCGGAGGCAATAATTCTTTCAGGAACTTCGCCAGACTTTCCATCGTGTGCGCCAGCGGAGAGCGCCGTCGCCAGACCAGTCCGATGATGCGCGATGCGCCTGGAGCGACCAGCGGACGCAGTGCGACACGGGTACCGATGTCATGAGATTGCATACCGGCCAGTGCCGGGATCAGCGTGACTCCGAGCCCCATGCCGACCATCTGGCGTAGTGTCTCCAGGCTGGTCGCGCGTATCTCCTCATTGTCCAGTCCTTCCAGGCGGCAAGCCTCCAGAGCCTGGTTGCGCAGGCAGTGCCCTTCTTCCAGCAGCAGCAGGCCGGCACGGACCAGCTCATCGATATGCACCTCTTTTGCGGCGGCCAGAGCATGGCCGGCAGGTACAGCGGCGAAAAATGGCTCGCAGAATAACGGTGCGATTTCCATCGCGGGGTCGTCGAAAGGCAGGGGTAGCGCAAGCAGGCCGGCATCCAGCTTGCCCTCGGTCAAGTGGGCTAGCACATGCGGTGTCATCTCCTCGCGAAGGAACAGCCGCAGTTTCGGGAAATGTTCATGCAGCGGCGGGAGGACATGGGGCAGGTAATACGGCCCCAGTGTCGGGATGATTCCGAGATGAACGGAGCGCACCATGGGATCCTTGATCTGCTGCGAGAGCTCATGGATGCGGTTGGTTTCCTCGATGATACGCCGGGCAGAATCGACAATTTCACGGCCTGCCGGGGTGAGCGTCGCGGTTTTCAGGCTGCGGTCGAAAAGCGCGAGCCCGAGATAATCCTCCAGTTTCCTGATCTGGGTCGATAGCGTGGATTGGCTTACGAAGCAGGCCTCCGCTGCGCGGCCAAAGTGGCCGGTATCCGCCAGTGCCACTACGTAGCGCAATTCCTGCAGCGTCATGGTTTGCCTTATATACGGTGATTTTGATGAATCCACGCAAGCTCTCCGAAATATGAATTGCGGTTTATTTTATCAATGGGGAACCGATTTGAAGAAATCAACCGCCTCTGCCTCGACCCTGGTTCGTTTCATCGGAGGCAGGCTTTGCCAGATGCGCTTTCCATAGGGTTTGCTGATCAATCGCGGGTCGCAGATCATCAGCACGCCCCGGTCGGTTTCATCCCTTATCAATCTGCCGGCACCCTGTTTCAGCGTGATGATGGCGCGCGGCAACTGGTATTCCATGAAGGCGTTGCGTCCCTGCTTGTTGAGTTGCGCGATGCGCGCCGCGAGCACAGGGTCATCCGGTGGGGCGAATGGCAGTTTGTCGATGATTACCAGCGACAAGGCTTCGCCGCGCACATCCACGCCTTCCCAGAACGATTGGCTGCCGAGCAATACTGCATTGCCGAGCGTGCGGAAGCGCGTCAGCAACTCGTTGCGCGAGCCTTCGCCCTGTAGCAGCAGCGGGTAGTCCCAGCCGCGCCGGTCGAATTCTGCCTGCAGTATTTCATGCGCGCGCTGCATCGCGCGCAGGCTGGTGAACAGCAAAAAGGCGCGGCCTTTGCTGGCTTCAATCAGGGGCAGCGCAGCCTGCACCACGGCCTCGGTGTAGCCTTCGCTGTTCGGCTCTGGCAGGTTGGCGGGCACATACAGCAACGCCTGTTCGGCGTAGTTGAACGGGCTGTCCCAGCACGCGGTCCTGGCCTTGAGCAAGCCCATCTCGCCCTGGTAGTGCGAAAAATCCTGCTTTACCGCGAGCGTTGCGGAAGTGAATATCCACGCGCGCGCACTGCCGCCGATCTGCTTCTCGAATATCTCTGCAATGGACAGCGGTGTGGTGTTGAGTTGCAGGGAGTGGTGGAAGACTTCCAGCCATCTGACCTGGTCCGGCTCGTCGCCTGTTTGCCACTTGGCCAATTGTTGCGTAAGCGCCAGCGCGCGCTGCCAGCAGTTCTCCAGGCCTTCGCTGCGCTCCGCCTGTTTCTCCAGCAAGCCGCACAGCTGCGCCAGCTTCTCGCCCAGTATTTTCAGCGCGGGCGCGAACTCCTTGAAACTCTCCGTCGCCGTGGCAGGCATGCGCCCTTCCTTCTTGAACACCAGCCTCAGGTCGCGCGCTGCCTTGTCCATTTCGTCGCAAGCCTTGGGTAACTGCGCAAAATCCTTGGCGGAAACCGCCGCCTCGACGCGCGTGTCGTGCGCCAGATCGAGCAGCAGCGTGGTGGACAATGTTTCGCCGAAGAACAGGCTGGCGGTCTCGGGCAACTGGTGCGCCTCGTCGAAGATCACCGTGTTGCAGGCCGGAAGCAGTTCCGCCACGCCCTCGTCGCGCAGCATCACATCGGCGAAGAACAGGTGATGGTTAACAACCACGATGTCCGCCTTCATTGCCTCGGTGCGCGCCTTGAGCACGAAGCATTCCTTGTGGTTGGGGCATTCTTGGCCGAGGCAGTTGTCGCGCGTCGACGTCACCTGCATCCATATCGGTGCGTTCTCCGGCACGTCGGCCAGCCCGCTCTTGTCGCCCGAATCGCTGACCTTTGCGTAGCTCTTGATCTTGCCCAGATGCCTGATGTCCTCGCGCGTCTTGAACATGCCGTCCGATTCGGTGCGCGCGAGATGATAGTGGCACACATAATTCGCGCGACCCTTGAGCAGCGCCACCGAAACCGGCGCCTTTAGCGCATCGCGCACCATGGGCAGGTCCTTCTGGAATAGCTGGTCCTGCAAATTTTTCGTGCCTGTCGAGATAATCACCTTGCCGCCGGCCAGCAGCGCCGGCACCAGATAGGCGAAGGTCTTGCCGGTGCCGGTGCCCGCCTCGACGACCAATATCGCGTTGTCGCGTATCGCCTCGGCAACCGCGAGCGCCATCTCGCGCTGCTGTGCGCGCGGACGGAACGATGCCACCTCTGTGGCAAGCGGACTTTGTTCTGAGAAAAATCGTTCGACTTCGGCGGACACGGTGGGGGTGTTATCCAGACTAAAAGTGATGTGGTTATTTGCCGAGGGCAGCGTTATAGTGCGGCGTGGATTTTACGCGAATGATCGCGGGATAGGTTGGGAGTGAAGTCTGGAACTCAAATAATCCATTAACCCGTTATTCCCGCTCGCGCGGGAGAGTATTTTTTGTTTGGAGTGTGCAGACATACCTGCGCTCTTGGATAGCGGCGACACGTCGCCGCACTCCAAATTCAAACCGGTTTCAGCTCGAAGCACAGCAGGAGACGACAGGGTCAGCATCAAATTCCCTTTGTTGAAAGGAGTGTTGAAATGGCCAGGAAAAGATTTCCGATATCCCGGGTTTACCGCCTGATGGAGCCCGGGCCTGTGCTGCTGGTCACGACCGAACACAAGGGCAAGGCGAACATCATGACCCAGTCGTGGCACACGATGATGGAGTTCGAGCCGCCGCTGGTGGGCTGTGTAATCAGCGGGCGGAACCACAGTTTCGATGCGCTGGTCGCGACGAAGGAATGCGTGCTTAACATCCCGACTGTGGAACTGGCGAAGCAGGTGGTGGGCATAGGCAATTGTTCGGGGAAGAAGGTGGACAAGTTCAAGAAGTTCAAGCTGACACCGCTGCCCGCCTCGCAGGTGGCACCGCCGCTGATCGCGGAGTGCTACGCCAATCTCGAATGCAGGGTGGCCGATACGCGGATGGTGAACAAGTACAATTTCTTCGTGCTGGAAGTGGTCGGGGCCTGGATCGATACTGCCATGAAGAATCCGCGCACGCTTCACCATCAGGGCAAGGGCGTGTTCATGGTTGCAGGCGACACGATAAAGCTGCCCTCCAAAATGAAATGAGCGCGGGGCTTCAATGTTCCCCGCGTCTGGCGACGAACGGGGGCTTTGCCCACCAGATCAGCAGGACCAGTGACAGCATCAGCGTGGCGGAAATCTTCAGGATCTGGTCGGTGGCCATGGTATAGGACTGGACGGTGACCAGGTTTTCCAGATAGGCGTATGCGGTATCGCCCGGCATGCCGAGACGGTGCAATTGTTTCAGGTAATCGTTTGCCACAGGATTGTAGGGCTGGATGTTTTCCATCAGCCTGGCGTGGTATTCGGAAGCCTTGCTGGTCCACAGCCAGGTGGTAATGGCCGTGCCGAAACTGGCGCCCAGATTGCGCATGAAGTTGGAAACACCCGAGGCGGCCGCAATACGCTCGGCGGGCAAGCCCGACAGGCCGATCGTGATCAGCGGCAGGAAGAAGCAGCTGATGCCGATCCCCATGTACAAGCGGCTTATCGCGATCGTCCAATAGTCGATGTCAGGCGTGAAGCGCGCGCTCCAGTAACCCACCAGCGCAAACACGATGAAACCGAACGTGGTGACGGCACGCGCGTCAACGCGGGCTATGTTGGCGCCGACGACAGGCCCGAGGATGACTGCCAGCACGCCGCCGAACGCCACGGACTTGCCCGCCCACAGCGAGGTATAGCCCTGATAGGTCTGCAACCACAACGGAATGATCACGACCACGCCAAAAAAAGCCATCATGCCCAGGAACAGGCATAGCGCGCCCACCAGAAAATTGCGCCGCGCGAACAGGCGCAAGTCGACCAATGGGTGTTGTGCATCCAGCTCCCATATGACGAACACCAGCAGCGCGAGCACCGCCATCACCGCCAGCGTGATGATGGTGCCGGAGCTGAACCAGTCCAGCTCGTTTCCCTTGTCCAGCAGGATTTGCAGCGAGCCGATACCGACGATCAGCAGGGACAATCCGATCCAGTCCATTTTCTGGTCGCGTGAGCCGGGCTGAACCGCGTCGCGGTGCGATAACATCGCAGCCACAGAAATGCCGACCAGCAGGCCGACCGGCAGGTTGACCAGGAAGATCCAGTGCCAGGAGGCGTTGTCTGTCAGCCAGCCGCCCGCCAGAGGCCCGGCAATAGGCGCGATCACCGTGGTCATCGCCCAGATGCCCAGCGCCAGTCCGCGTTGGTGCGGCGGATAGATAGCCGTGAGCAGCGTTTGCGACAGCGGTATCATCGAAGCGCCAAACACCCCCTGAAGCACACGAGCGGCGAGCAACATCGGGAACGAGATCGAGGCCGCGCATAACAGCGAAGCCAGCGTGAACAGCAGCGTCGCCGCGACGAAGCTGCGCACTTCGCCAAAACGTCCGGCGAGGTATCCCGCCAGCGGCAGCATGATGGCTTCGGCCACCGAATATGAGGTGATGATCCAGGTGCCCTGCGTCGGACTGACCGCAAAATCGCCGGCCATCGTGGGCACGGCGACATTGACGATGGTCAGGTCCAGGATGTTCATGAACGAGCCCATGCCGAGCGCCAGCGTCGCCAGTATCAATTTGATGCCGCTGAGCGGGGCGATCTGCACGGAATTCATCGGCTTGTTGTGAAATTAAGCAGCGTGAGTTGCGCTCACGTTTTTTGGAGTGCGGCGACGTGTCGCCACCTTCTGAGCGCAGACACGTCTGCGCACTCCAAAAAATGCCCTGTTCACTTGCGCCCCAGGTTGCCGGCGATGATTTGTGCCACAAGCGCGTCGGCTGCCTTGATGTCCTGCGCATATACCGAAGTGGCGGCGAGCGCCCGGGTGTCGGGCAGCACCGTCAGCGCCGCGCCGCTGCGGTCATGCGTGTCTATCGTGGCATCCACGGACAGGCCGATGCGCAGCGGATGTTGCAGCAGTTCCTTGCTGTCCAGCGCGATGCGCACCGGCAGGCGCTGCACGATTTTTACCCAGTTGCCGGTGGCATTTTGCGCCGGCAACAGCGCGAACGCGGAACCCGTGCCCGGCGCCAGGCCGACCACGCGGCCATGAAACACGACGGAGTTGCCGTAGAAATCGGAAGTCATCCTGACTGGCTGTCCGATGCGCACGTTACTCAACTCGGTTTCCTTGAAATTGGCATCCAGCCATATCTTGTCGAGCGGCACGATTGCCATCAGCGCATCGCCGGGTTGAACCCATTCGCCGATTTGCACCGGGCGTTTGGCGACCTGTCCGCTGACCGGGGCCAGCACCCGGGTGCGCGCCAATGCCAGCGCCGCCTCGCGAACCTTCACCGCGGCGGCGCGCACATTGGGGTGGTTCTCCAGCGAGGTGTTGTCCACGCGCGCGCTGGAAACATCGGCCTGGTCCACGCTTTGGGCGATGGCCGAACTGCTGGCCCGCACCGCGCTGAGCGCCGCATCGTGCTGGGCGCGCGCCGCATCGCGGGCGGTTTGCGCGACCTGCAGGTTTTCCACCGAAATGAAATTCTGCCTGACCAATGATTCGCGGCGTTTGAATTCGGCCTCGGCCTGGGCCAGGGTTGCTTCGCTGCTGGCCAGTTCGGCCTGCGCCCGCGCCAGGTCGGCACGGCGCTGCTCGATCAGCGGCAGGTTTCCCCGGCTGGTTGCATACAGGCCTCGTACCTCCCGCACCGCCGCAGCCAGCTCCGCTTCCGCGCCGTCCAGTTGCAGGCGCGCGTCGCTGTCGTCGAGTTGCACCAGCAACTGGCCTTCGATCACGGCCTGGGTAGTGTCCCCGAAAATGGATGCCACGGTCCCCCGGGTCAGCGATGTCACTGTAACCACGTCGCCGCCCACATACGCATCATCGGTGCTGCTGAACCATTGCCAGGAAAAAAACCACCAGCCGAACACTGCGAGCAGAATGATTGCCGTCAATGCGGCGATGCGCAGCAGTATCCCGTTTCTTTTGCCGGGCTGTGCGGTTCTGGCGGGATTTTCCTGGTTGCTCATGGTTGTTGTTATTCTGGATTTATGCGTTTGTGCCCGGGATTTTAGCATTCCCGATTATTCCGCACTGGTTCAAATTGGAACGGGCGCGGAATGGAAGCACGCGAAGCCCGGCAGGTGGGTCATTCAGGCAGTCAACAGGCCGGATTTTGCTTGTGCGGATAAATCGTGCAGACCCGGTTGCAAGCGGGCGGTATGTATGGCCGGGTATGCCGGGCTGCCTTGGGTGCTGAAAATGCATCAAGCTCATGCCCCCGGATCTATCTTGTAATTTTCTCTTGTAATTTTCCAAAGTCGGCATCAACATTGAAGCCGGTACCCAAATTTCAGCAGGAGGAATCATGGCAGGAATTTCACGTATGGCCGCAATTTTATTTGCCGTGGCATTGCTCGGCGCCTGCAGCTCGGTCAAGCTGGGCCGGGATTTTGACGTGAGCGTATTCACATCCAGGATAGAGCAGGGTGTCACCACCCAGGATCAGGTTCGCTCCTGGCTGGGTGAGCCCACCAGCGTGGGGGTCAGCCTGGCCACGGACGGTGAGCGCTTCGACGAATGGTCCTATTATTTTGCCGAAGGCAGGCTGCATAATCTGAGCACGGCTAAAATTAAAATCCTGCAGGTCAAATTTGACAAGCAGGGCAAGGTACGCAGCTATGACTGGTCGGCGTCCAGATGATTGGGTATGCGGCGGCGAGTCTGGAGTAAGCCGGACAGGACAGGCATATGCTTTAGCGTATCCAACCGCACTCGAGAAAGTACGAATATGACAGCTTATTTTTTCCGCAAGCCCTTGGGCTATTTGATGGCACTGGCCTTGTTGCTTTCTGCCTGCGCGACTACACGCCTCAATTCGGTCTGGAAAGACCCGTCCTATAACACGCGTCCCAGCAAGATCATGGTCATCGGGGTAGTCAAGAGCCCTCTCGCAAGGAGAGTTTTCGAGGATGAGTTCGTCGCGCAGCTGGAGGCGCGCGGCACAGCGGCGATCGCAAGCTATACTGTCCTGCCCGAACTGCAACCAGATAACCGCAAGGCCATCGCGGCCCAGGTAAAAGAGCTGGGGGCCGACGCGATCCTGATTACCAGACTGGTCAGCAAAAAGATCGTGCGCACCTACGTGCCGGCCACCCCTTATTTCCCGCCTTACTACAACTCGTGGCCCGATTATTACGGGTATGGCTACCAGTATATGTACTCGCCCGGCTATATGGCCGAAAATGAATACGCGATCATGGAGACCAATCTGTACCAGGCCGGAACCGACAAGCTGATCTGGGCGGCCTCTGCCGAAACAGGCCTGAGCGATTTGAACGAGGGTCTCACCCGGGGTTATATCAAGGTCATGGTGAGGAATATGATAAGGCTGGGCTTGCTGGACAAATAACCCGGCTCCCATTTCTCGGCAGCTGATGTCCTGTTGCCCGGATGCAGGAACCCCGGGCGTATCGAACCAATAAAAGGCTGGCATGGCAAAAGCAAAAACGATTTATTCCTGTACCGAATGCGGCGGACAGGTAGCGAAGTGGCAGGGGCAGTGTCCGCATTGTGAAGCATGGAACACGCTCGTCGAGAGCGTCGCCGAGATTGCGCCAGGCGGCAAGAACCGTTTCAGTGCGCTGACCGCAACAGGCAGGGTGCAGATGCTATCCGAGGTGGAAGCGGCAGAAGTGCCGCGCACGCCGAGCGGCATAGCTGAATTCGACCGGGTGCTCGGCGGCGGGCTGGTGCAGGGGGCGGTGGTGCTGATCGGCGGCGATCCGGGCATCGGCAAGTCCACCCTGCTGCTGCAGGTGCTGGCGCACTTGTCCCGGCAACAGAAAACACTGTATGTGAGCGGGGAAGAATCCGCACAGCAGATTGCCCTGCGCGCAAAACGTTTGTCGCTGGATGCAAGCAGCTTGCGCCTGCTGGCGGAGATCCAGCTGGAAAAGATCCAGGCCGCCATTGCGCAGGACAAACCGGACGTGGTGGTGATCGACTCCATACAGACTGTTTATTCCGAGCAGCTTACTTCGGCGCCGGGCTCGGTGGCCCAGGTGCGCGAATGCGCCGCGCAGCTCACGCGTGTCGCCAAGAGCAGCAACATCACCATCATCCTGGTCGGCCACGTGACCAAGGAAGGTGCGCTGGCCGGCCCGCGCGTGCTGGAACACATCGTCGACACGGTGCTGTATTTCGAGGGCGACACCCATTCCAGCTTCCGCCTGATACGCGCGTTCAAGAACCGCTTTGGCGCGGTCAACGAACTGGGCGTGTTTGCGATGACCGAAAAGGGCCTGCGCGAGGTGAGCAACCCCTCGGCGCTGTTTTTGTCGCAGCACGGCGAGCAGGTCGCCGGTTCCTGCGTGATGGTCACGCAGGAAGGCACGCGACCCTTGCTGGTGGAGATCCAGGCGCTGCTCGACGAGGCCCACTCGCCGAACGTGCGGCGGCTGTCGCTGGGGCTGGAACAGAATCGCCTGGCGATGCTGCTTGCCGTGCTGCATCGCCACGCGGGCATCGCGTGTTACGATCAGGACGTGTTCATCAATGCGGTGGGCGGCGTCAAGATCACCGAGCCGGGCGCGGACCTCGCGGTGATCCTTGCGATGGTCTCAAGCCTGCGCAACAAACCGCTGCCGGCAAAGCTGGTGGTGTTCGGCGAAGTCGGTCTGGCGGGCGAAGTGCGTCCTGTGCAGCGCGGCCAGGAACGTTTGCGCGAAGCCGCCAAGCTGGGATTCACGCAGGCCATCATTCCCAGGGCCAACGCGCCCAAGCAAAAGATTCCGGGCATGGAAATCATCGCCGTGGACAGGGTTGAACAGGCGGTGGACAGGATGCGGTGAAGTTTGTTATTTGCCAGGCGCTTCCAGCCGGCAAGCGGGAAAGCGGCAACCAGATCGAAATCATTTGGAGCAAACTGGCTTATTGAGGTTTTCATATTTGATGACAGTGACACATCTTTCTGAATGCGGTAAGGGGAAATTAAAAAACTGGCACGCCATTCCCGCGAATTCGGGGAATCCAGAATGCCCCGTCATTGCAACAAGGCTTCAGCTGCGAGCGATGGCACAAACACCTGTCATTGCGAGGAGGCGAAGCCGACGCGGCAATCCAGATGATTTAAAAAAATGCACCTTGGTCTTGCTGGATTGCTTCACTTCGTTCGCAATGACGGCAAGGGTGTCGTGAATTATGGAAGTATCAATAGTTCGTTATTGTGCTGCCTGTTGTATAGCGTTAAAGTGCGGCTGACCAAAAAAACAAATTCGGAGATACAGCGACCATGACACTAACCCTATTAATTTCACTGGCGATATGCGTCATGCTGGCGTTTTACCGCGCCTCGATTACCAGTTGGGTGCTGGCAGCGCTGCTGATTGTGCCGGTAATCTCGATACAGGCAAGTTTTTCGGACTATGTGCTGATTCCGGTGGGCATTGCCCTGCTGTTGTTTATCGTGCTGTTCGGGATACCCTATGTGCGCCGCAATGTGGTGAGCGGCGCATTGCTTAAAATCTTCCGCAACATCCTGCCGCAGATTTCCGCCACGGAACAGGAGGCGATCGATGCCGGAACCGTGGGATGGGAAGGCGAGTTGTTCAGCGGCAATCCGGACTGGGACAAATTGATGGCCTTCCCGAAGTGCGGATTAAGTGTCACAGAGCAGGCCTTTCTCGACAATGAGGTCGAGCAGTTGTGCGCCATGCTGGATGATTGGGACATCACGCATAACCGGGCCGATCTGCCCCCCGAGGTCTGGCAGTACATCAAGGACAAGGGTTTCTTCGGCATGATCATACCCAGGCATTATGGCGGGCTGGAATTTTCCGCGCAGGCGCATTCCGCCGTGGTGTGCAAAGTGGCTTCGCGCAGCGGCACGGGCGCAGTCACGGTGATGGTACCCAATTCACTGGGGCCGGCCGAACTGTTGCTGCACTACGGCACGGAGCAGCAAAAAGAAAAGTATCTGCGCCGTTTGGCCCGGGGCCAGGAAGTGCCCTGCTTCGCGCTGACCGGCCCGTTCGCGGGTTCCGATGCCGGCGCGATCCCCGATTATGGCGTGGTTTGCCACGGGGAATTTGCCGGGCAGCAGAACGTGCTGGGGATGCGTCTGACCTGGGAGAAACGCTATATCACACTGGCGCCGGCAGCCACGCTGCTCGGCCTGGCGTTCAAATTGTATGACCCGGAACACCTGCTGGGAGGCGAAGCCGATCGCGGCATCACGCTTGCGCTGATACCCACCGACACCCCGGGGGTGCAGATCGGGCGCAGACATTTCCCCCTGAATTCCGCTTTCCTGAACGGTCCGACACAGGGCAAGGATGTGTTCATCCCGATGGAATACATCATCGGCGGTACGTCGCGCGTGGGCCAGGGCTGGCGCATGTTGATGGAGTGTCTGGCGGCGGGCCGCTCGATCTCATTGCCCGCCAGCAGCGTGGGCGGCATGAAACTGGTCGCGCGCACCAGCGGGGCCTATGGCCGGGTGCGCAAGCAGTTCAAGGTGCCGATAGGCAAATTCGAGGGAGTGGAAGAGCCCCTGGCGCGTATCGGTGCCCACACCTACATGGTGGACGCGGCTCGCCGCTTTACCGCCCTGGCGCTGGACATGGGCGGCAAGCCATCGGTGATCTCCGCGATCATCAAATATCATTCCACGGAGCGTTGCCGCATCGTTATCAACGACGCGATGGATGTCCATGGCGGCAAGGGTATCAGCCTCGGGCCGGACAATTATCTGGGCCGTTTCTACCAGCAAATGCCGGTCGCCATCACTGTGGAAGGCGCGAACATCCTGACCCGCACACTGATGATCTTCGGACAGGGGGCGATCCGTTCCCATCCCTATGTCCTGAAAGAAATCGCTGCGGTGCATGATCATGACCGCCAGCGCGCACTGCACCAGTTCGACGATGCACTGTTCGGGCATATCACCTTTGCATTGAGCAATGCGGCGCGCAGTCTGGTGTTCGGGTTAACCGGCGGGCGTGGCATAGCAGCGCCAGAGGGCCTGGAAACCCGCCGCTATTACCAGCACTTGACGCGTTTCTCGGCGGCTTTTGCCTTCAGCGCGGATGTGGCGATGGCGGCGCTGGGCGGCTCGCTGAAGCGCCGCGAGAAAATCTCCGCACGGCTCGGCGATGTATTGAGCCTGATGTATTTGTGCTCTTCAGCATTGAAATGTTTTGAAGATGACGGCCGTCAGGCAGAAGATCTGCCGTTGCTGGACTGGTCCATGCAGGACGCGCTGTACAAGATCCAGCAGGCATTCGATGGCGTGATCGAGAATTTTCCGAATGCCTGGGTACGGGGCTTGTTAAGCTTTCTGGTATTCCCGCTGGGGAAGGGTTTTTCCCCGCCGTCCGATCACCTCGGACACCAGATCGCCACGCTGTTGATGAAGCCCGGCGATGCGCGCGATCGTTTGACCCGGGGGATATACGTTCCCGAGGATGAACAGGATCCTGTGGGTGCGCTGGAAGCAGCCCTGGCCAGCACACTGGTCAGCGAACCTTTGCTCGCCAGCATGGAAGAAGCGCGCAAGGCGGGAAAATTAAAAGCGCTGGAGGAACCGTTGCGCATCGCCGAAGCGCGCGGCCTGGGCATCATTACCCCTGAACAGGCATTGCAATTGGAAAGGGACTACGCGTTGCGCCGCAAGGTCATCATGGTGGATGATTTTGCGCCGGAACAATTGCGGGCGGGGAAATAACAACAGTCGGCAGAAAAAGTAGTCCGCAGATTACGCAGATTAAACAGATTTCAAAACCTCAATCCGTCGAGGTTTGGCCTTGAATCTGCGTGCATCTGCGTAATCTGCGGACAAACAGGGGTAGTCAGTATGTCCGGTTTGCACGGCAAAACCATTTTGATAACTGGCTCCACCCGCGGAATCGGGCGGGAGATCGCGCTGCGTTGCGCGCGCGATGGCGCGAAGGTGGTGATCACCGGAAAGACGGTAACGGCGCATGCCAAATTGCCGGGCACGATACATACGGTTGCCGAAGAGGTGGTGCAAGCCGGCGGCCAGGCGCTGGCGATCCAGCTGGATGTGCGCGACGAGCTGGCGATCAAGTCTGCGGTGGAACAGGTGGTGCGGCATTTCGGCGGCATCGATGTGCTGGTCAATAACGCCAGCGCCATCAGCATGACCCCCACCCTGGAAACGACTCCGAAGCGGCTCGACCTGATGTGGGACGTGAACATGCGCGCGACTTTTCTGGTTTCGCAGGCCTGCATCCCCCACCTCGGACGCGCGGCCAATCCGCACATTCTTACCTTGTCGCCGCCGCTCAACCTGGATGCCAAATGGTTTGCCCCGCATCTGGCTTATACGATCTCGAAATATGGCATGAGCCTGTGCACGCTCGGCCTGGCGCGGGAATTCGCCGCCGATGGCGACGGGGCCGGGGGGATAGGCGTGAACTGCCTGTGGCCGCGCACCACGATTGCCACTGCCGCCATCGAGTTCAATTTTCCGGCAGCGGTGCTGCGCGCTTCGCGCCTTCCCGCCATCATGGCAGATGCGGCGCACGCGATCCTGACGCGGGACAGCCGCACCTGCAGCGGAAATTTTTTCATCGACGAAGATGTATTGCGCGCAGCCGGGGAGAGCGACTTCGCGCAATATGCGGTAGCGCCGGGCACGCCGCTGTTCAATGATTTGTTTCTGGGTTGATTCACAGGGGAGTGAAATGCAAGAGAAGCATCGGGATTTGATTACGCCGGAACAGGCCGGCACTCTGCACGGCTTGTTTCTGGAACGGGTAAAACGCACACCCGGCAATATCGCCTACCGTTATTTCGACGTGCATCGCGAAGCATGGTTGACCCTGACCTGGGCACAGACTTTCGACCAGATGACGCGCTGGCAGCTGGCGTTGCAGCGCGAGGGGCTGATACCGGGCGACCGGGTTGCGCTGATGTTGCGCAACTGCCCGGAATGGGTGATGTTCGAGCAGGCCGCGATGTCGCTGGGATTGGTGGTGGTGCCGCTGTATACCGTCGACAGGCCGGACAACGTGGCCTACATCATCAACGATGCACAGGTGAAAGTGCTGCTGTTCGAGACTGCCGAGCAGTGGCAGGCGCTGCGCACGGTGCGCGATCAGCTCGGCGGAATCAAGCGCCTGGTCAGCATCGACAAAATACCGGAAGACAGCGAATCGCGCCTGCAATGCGCGCAGGATTGGCTGCCGGCAGAGGGCAGGAAGGGCTGGGAACGCGTGCGCGACCGCGATACGCTGGCCACCATCATTTATACCTCCGGCACCACAGGCAAACCCAAGGGCGTGATGCTGTCGCACTACAATATCCTGTACAACGCCTATGAATCGTTCATGGCGATCAGTTTAAGTTTTGACAGTTCCGACATTTCGTTGTCCTTCCTGCCGCTGTCGCATACTTTCGAACGCACTGTAGGCTATTACATGCCGATGATGGCCGGTGAGATGGTGGCCTACGCGCGTTCCATTCCGTTGCTTGCCGAAGACTTGTTGACTATCCGGCCGACCGCGCTGATCGCCGTGCCGCGCATTTACGAACGCATTTACAACGCGATCCATGCCAAGCTTGAAGCGGGGCCGCCGCTGCGTCGCAAGCTGTTCAAGCTTGCCGTGGATGTGGGCTGGCACCGCTTCGAGCGCCAGCAGGGAAGGGCTGGCTGGCACCCGAAGTTGCTGTTGTGGCCGCTGCTGAAACGGCTGGTGGCGGACAAGGTGATGGACAGGCTGGGGGGCCGTTTGCGGATATCCCTGAGCGGCGGCGCGGCCCTGTCCCCCAAGGTGTCACGCCTGTTCATCGCGTTCGGCCTGCCGCTGATCCAGGGCTATGGCCTGACCGAAACCAGTCCGGTGATCAGCGCAAATCATATCGATGACAACTATCCGTCCAGCGTGGGCCTGCCCTTGTCCGGTATAGAAGTGCGCATCGGCGAGCACAATGCGCTGCTGGTGCGCGGCCCATCCAACATGCTGGGCTACTTGAACAACCCCGCCGCCACGGCCGCGATGATAGACAAGGACGGCTGGTTGAACACCGGCGATACCGCACGCATCAGCGAGACCGGGCACATCTACATCACCGGACGGCTCAAGGAGATTGTTGTGATGTCCAATGGCGAAAAGGTGCCGCCGGCCGACATAGAGGAAGCCATCCTGCGCGACCGCCTGTTTGAACAGGTGATGGTATACGGCGAGGGACGGCCCAAGCTGGTGGCGCTGGCCGTGGTCAATCCCGAACAATGGCAGGCATTCGCGCAACAGGTTGGGGTGCGCGCCGACATGCCGGAAGCGCTGCACGACAGCCGTGTCGAGCAGCAGGTTCTGGACCGCATCGCGGAGCAGATCAGGGAATTCCCCGGCTACGCGAATGTGCGCCGCGTGCTGCTGCTGACCGAGCAGTGGAGTATAGAGAACGGCTTGCTGACGCCCACCCTCAAGCTCAAGCGCCCGCAGGTGGCAGCGCGTTACGCCGAACAGATCGAACAACTTTATGAAGGGCGTTAATCTTGGATGACCATCAGCACACAACCCTGCCCCAGCGCGAGCCGACCATACGCGTGGTTGCCATGCCCAGCGATTGCAACTTTACCGGCGACGTGTTCGGCGGATGGATCATGGCGCAGGTGGATATTGCCGGGAGCATCCCCGCTTTGCATCGCGCCAGGGGCAGGGTGGCCACGGTTGCGGTGAATTCCTTCGTGTTCAAACAGCCGTTGTTCATGGGCGACTTGGTGAGCTTTTATACGAATATCGTCAAGGTCGGTCGCACTTCCATCACGGTGAATGTCGAGGTGTATTCGCAGCGCGACCCGGCCAAACCGGTATGCGTCAAGGTCACCGAGGCCACGCTGACCTATGTGGCAGTCGGTGAAGACCGCAAGCCCAGGGTTGTTCCCCCTGAAGAATAGGCGCATGATCACACGGAGTTTCCGGGTTGGTTTTTAACCGTGGATCCGGTAATCCGCGCAGTGCAAATTGGAACATCAGGGATAGACGGTTTTTCGCAATTACGGGAATGCCTTGCAGCTTGCCTGGAATCTTGATCAATCAACCCGGGAGAATTCAAATGCGTCAATTCAAGTTAGGTTCAGCTTTGCTGGTCACCATGATTCTGGCGGGTTGCGGCGGTGGCAGTGATGTCCCTGCCAAACCGAAATTTGCCTCGCAGGTTTCGTTTGGCGACAGCCTGAGCGATGTGGGTTCATACAACGTGGGGATGGTTAGTGGTCTGGGGGGAGGGCAGTTCACGATCAATGCCGCCTCCAGCGTCAAGGCTGTCACGCCGACCAACTGGACCGAGTTCACTTCGCTCAGTCTGGGCTTGGGTATGCCGTGTGCTGCACAAACGGGTCTGGATAATGGATCGGGGGCAGCTCCCGGTACACCTGCGGGCACCGTTGTTCCGGTGACCAACTATCCTGGATGTACAGGCTATGCCCAGGGGGGCTCGCGCGTGACCCTGCAGCCGGGGATAGGCAATCATCTGGTGACTACTGGTGGCTTTGCGCTGACCGTGCCGGTCGCGACGCAAATCAGCAATCATCTTGCCACGCATGCTACGCCTAATGCACCGGGCAAGTTTACGGGTAATGAAATCGTATTGGTGATGGCTGGGGCGAACGATGTGTTCTATCAGGCTGCAAGCATAAGTGCAGGCTTGCCTGCTGCCAGCGGTGTAGCGGCTGTACAAACCGCGGCGACCGAATTGGCGAATGACGTGAAATCGCAAATCATCGGCAACGGCGCGAAGTACGTAGTGGTAGCCAACATCCCGGATATCAGCGTCACCCCCTATGGGGTTTCCCTGGGGGCAAGTGTGTCGCTGATCGATACACTGGTGACAGCCTTCAATGCCCAGCTGCAAGCCGACCTGCCGGACAGCGCGAATGTGCTGAATGTGGATGCCTATACCGCCAGCAAGGACGAGGTCGCCAATGCGGCCAAATATAACTTGACTAACGTTTCTGCCACGGCCTGCAATTTGAACTATCCATACAATCTATTGGCCTCTTCTGGTGTAGCGAATTCAGGCTCATCGCTGGTTTGCAATGCAGGCAACCTTAATACCAATGTGTCACCGACAGACCATTACCTGTTTGCCGACATGGTTCATCCCACTCCCTACGGCCATCTGCTGTTTGCGACCTATGTGTTGCAGGCGATGACCAACAAGGGCTGGTACTGATACGTTTAGTCCTTCTTATATAAATTGGGAGACAAGATCATGATGTTCAAACAAACGATGGTAAGTTGGTCGGCGGCCGGCGCGATGCTGGTGATGTCCGGAAGCGCAGCGGCATCCGGATTTGCATTGATCGAACAAAGCGCCAGTGGGCTGGGCAATGCCTTTGCGGGGGGCGCGGCAAGCGCCGAGGATGCCTCGACCGTGTTCTTCAATCCGGCGGGCATGTCGCGATTGAGCGGCAAGCAAATTGCGATTGCTGTGCACGGGATCAAGCCCTCGGCCAAATTTACTTCCTCTGCGGGAGTTCCCAGTGGAGGCGATGCGGGTGGTTTGTCAGTCGTTCCGAATGGCTATTTTGTGATGGAAATGAAACCCGACCTGAAATTCGGATTGGGCCTCAATTCGCCATTCGGGCTTCAGACCCAATATGACCCGAACTGGGCGGGTAAGCAGCAGGCGATCAAATCGAAGATTGAAACCGTGAACATAAATCCCTCGCTCTCTTACCAGGTGAATGACGCGCTGAGTCTTGGCGCAGGACTGGATTACCAGCACATCAGCGGCGAGCTGTCCCAGTATTCCGGGGGAGCGCTCGGGACTGCGGTCATAAAAGGGACCGATAATGCCTGGGGTTACAACTTTGGTGTGCTGTATAACGTGGATTCCAGCACGCGCATCGGTATGGCTTACCGCTCGGCGATCAGTTATACATTGAACGGCACGGTGGCCACATCGCTGCCTGCTGCAAACGGATCGGCGATGCTGGATATAAAGTTGCCCGACACCTGGTCATTCAGTGGCTTCCATCAATACAACGATAAATGGGACGTCATGGCTGATGTCACCCTGACCGGTTGGAGCACATTCAAGCAGGTGAAAGTTTCCGATGGCACAGGAGCGACAATATCAAACACCCCTGAAAACTGGAGAGACACTCTGCGGGTATCGCTTGGCGCAACCCATCATTACAACAAACAATGGCTGGCTCGCGCCGGTTTGGCCTATGATCAGTCGCCTGTTCCGGATGCGTTTCGCACCGCGCGCATTCCGGATAACAACCGCACCTGGCTGGCGTTTGGCGGCCAGTACAAACCATCGGCAGCCAGCGCGATCGATGTTGGCTATGCTCATTTGTTCATAAGCGACTCCACAATCAATCAGCCCACGCCCGCCCCCGCCCTGGTCGGAACTTACAGTAGCAGTGTGGATATTCTCAGCGCGCAATACACCTATAGCTTTTAGGAAATAGCCGCACAGGGAGGGTTTCCTGTTTTCCCCTTTTTTGTTTTCGGAGGAACGTAATGAGTGAAAATTTTGTGATCCGCAAAGTCGCCGTGCTGGGCGCGGGCGTGATGGGCGCGCAAATCGCGGCACATCTGGTCAACGCCAATGTCGAGACGCTGCTGTTCGAGCTGCCTGCCAAGGAAGGCGACAAGAACGGCAATGTGAACAAGGCGCTGGACGGCCTGAGGAAGCTCGAGCCTGCGCCCGCCGCCAGCCCGGCCAGGCTCACTTTCATCCAGCCCGCCAACTACGAGCAGCACCTGGAAAAACTGCGCGAGTGCGACCTGGTGATCGAGGCGATCGCCGAGCGCATCGACTGGAAATCCGACCTGTATCACAAGGTCGCGCCCTATCTTGGCGAGCAGACCATCTTCGCGACCAATACTTCGGGCCTGTCGATCAACAAGCTCGCGGCAGCGTTCCCGGAAAACCTGCGCCACCGCTTCTGCGGCATCCATTTTTTCAATCCGCCGCGCTACATGCACCTGGTCGAGCTGATTCCGTGCACCGGCACCGAGGCGTCGCTGCTCGATCAGCTCGAGGAGTTCCTCGTCTCCACGCTGGGCAAGGGCGTCGTGCGAGCCAAGGACACGCCCAACTTTATCGCCAACCGCATCGGCTCGTTCTCCTTGCTCGCCACCATGCACCACGCGCGCGCGTTCAACCTCGGCTTCGAGGTCGTCGATGCGCTGACCGGCCGCTATCTTGGCCGTCCCAAGAGCGCGACATTCCGCACGCTGGACGTGGTCGGCCTGGATGTGTTCGCTCATGTGGTCAACACGATGCGCGAGAACCTGACCGACGATTCGTGGCACAGGCATTTCGAGTTGCCGGACTGGATGAACCGGCTGGTGGATCAGGGCGCGCTCGGGCAGAAGACCAAAAAGGGTATCTACCAGAAGATCGGCAAAGAGATCCGCGTGCTGGACCTGCACACCGAGGAATACCGGCTGTCCGACGGCGAGGCGGATTACGCCGTGAAGGAGATATTGCGCGAGCGCGACTGGGCGAAGAAGCTCGCCGCACTGCGCGCCAGCCAGCACCCGCAGGCGAAATTCCTGTGGGCGACATTCCGCGACGTGTTCCACTACTGCGCGCTACAGCTCGAGAACATCGCCGGCAACGCGCGCGACCTAGACCTTGCGGTGCGCTGGGGCTTCGGCTGGGATACCGGCCCGTTCGAGATATGGCAGGCGGCAGGCTGGCAGCAGGTGGCGGGCTGGATCTCCGCCGACATTGCCGCGGACAAGGCGATGTCCGATGTCCCGCTGCCGGCCTGGGCCACCGATCCGGCTCGCACCGGCGTGCATACTGCGCAGGGCTCCTATGCGCCCGCCGACAACAGCTACCAGCCACGCTCCGCGCTTCCCGTCTATCGACGCCAGCTGTTTCCAGACCGCCTGCTCGGCGAACCGGTGCAATACGGCGAAACCGTGTTCGAGACCGATGACATCCGCATGTGGCACAGCGGCGACGACATCGCGATAATGAGCTTCAAGTCCAAGATGCACGCGATCAGCAACGACGTGCTGGACGGCATGTTGCGCGGTATCGCCGAGGCCGAGGCGCATTTCAAGGCGCTGATCATCTGGCAGACCGAGGCGCCGTTCTCAGCCGGTGCGCATCTGCTGCAACTGATGCAGGGCGTGCAGGAATCCGCAGCCGCGCCTGCCGGCTTGCTCGACAAATTCAAGGGCGCGGCGAACCGCGTGAAATACACGATCGCCGGCGGAGGCGGGCTGGGCGAGATCGTCAACGCCGCAGCGGGTAACGTGCCGCGCGTCGAAGACGTGGTCGCCAAATTTCAGCAAGTGTCGCAGCGTTTGAGATACGCGCAGGTGCCGACGATAGCGGCGGTTTACGGCCTGGCACTGGGCGGCGGCTGCGAATTTTCAATTCACTGCACGCGTATTGTTGCATCACTGGAAACCTACATCGGTCTGGTCGAAGTCGGTGTCGGCGTATTGCCCGCCGGCGGCGGCTGCAAGGAGATGGCCTCGCGCGCGGCGCATGAGGCAAGAGGCGGAGACATCTTCCCGCACCTGAAGCGCTACTTCCAGCAGATCGCGATGGGCGAAGTCGCCAAGAGCGCCGAAATGGCGCGCGAGATGGGTTACCTGAAACAATCGGATCGCATCGTGCTCAACCAGTACGAGCTGCTGCACGTCGCGAAAGAGGAAGCGAGAGCCCTCACCGCCACTGCCTACCGTCCGCCGTTGCAGCCGCGCCAGATACCCGTGGCCGGACGCCCCGGCATCGCGACGCTGAAGGCCGCGATGGTCAACATGTTGGAAGGCGGCTTTATCTCCGAGCACGACTACGACATCGGCTGCCGCATCGCCGAAACGATGTGCGGCGGCGACGTTGAAGCGGGCAGTATGGTCGACGAACAATGGCTGCTCGACCTGGAGCGCAAGAACTTCATGGAATTGCTGGCGACGGACAAGACCAGGGCGCGGGTGGAGTACATGCTGAAGAACGGGAAGCCGTTGCGGAATTGATGAAAAACTGCTGCGCTCGACATAACTGTGTTGCTTAATGGCTAAAAATGCTCATTTACTTATTTGTAAACTCCGCTTTTTCGCCATCTCACGCCTTGTTCTGCCATCGCTCGCGACGTTTTTCAATGCGCTGCCATTGCGCGTGCTGAAGAATGAGATGCCATATATTTAGTGTCAGGAGAAGTGATGGCTAAGTGCCCTATATGTAATTCGGAACTTAAGAAATTTGAATCCCAAGGAGAACGTCATTTTATTGAATGCCCTCGTTGCGGTCCTTATTCTTTGAGTGGTACTGCTCAGGCAACTATTGCTGGTCAACTTGAAAAGGCATCTGAAGGAAGTGCGAGATTGAGTCACGCTCTTTATAGGATGACCAAGCGAGAGCAATGGGTGCTAGTTAATGACGAATTATTGCAAAACATCTTAGACAATACCGAACTGCCAAAACCACAAGAGCAGCTTGAGAATCTCATACTTTGGCTTGGCGAAACTCAGCCAAATATGGGCACGACAATTGATCCGGATCAAGATGCAATTGCAGCTGTAGGATTGATTGATTACATAAATCTAGGTTTCTTGGTAGATCAAGCAATTCAAGCTGGATTGCTGAAAGGGATGAGCTCTGAAGTAGCGCATGGTTACTGGCGAATTCATTCGTTGCAATTAACTCTTGCCGGTTGGCAATTGTTTGAAAATTTGCAACGTGGGAAATCTACCAGTCGGATTGCGTTTATGGCAATGCCGTTTGGAGATATGGAGCTGGATCAGATTTATAAAGATTATTTCAAGGCTGGTGTGGCTGCTACTGGCTTTGAGTTGAAACGTTTAGATGAAGGTCAGCCTGCTGGCCTCATTGATGATCGCTTGCGTGTTGAGATTCGGCAGTGTAGGTTTTTGGTTGCTGACCTCACCCATGAGAACAGGGGTGCTTATTGGGAGGCAGGATTTGCTGAGGGTCTCGGAAAGCCTGTCATTTATACATGCCGTAAGGATGTGTTCGAAGATAAAACTAAGGGTACTCATTTCGATACAAACCACCATCTCACGGTTGTATGGGAGCCAGAAAAGCTTGAGGATGCAGTTGATAGATTGAAAGCAACTATTCGCGCTACGCTTCCTGAAGTTGCCAAGCTTAATGATTAATGATTGTGAGAGATTAGAAAATGACCATGCAGCAATACAACGGCAGCTGCCACTGCGGCGCGATCCACTTCTCGTTCGAGGCCGAACCGATCACCAAAGGGATACGCTGCAACTGCTCGTTCTGTGCCAAGCGCGGTGTCATGGTGAGTCTGGTGCCGGGAGATAAGTTCAAGATTGTCGCGCAGGAAGATGCGCTGAATTTTTACCAGTTTGGCAAGAAGCAGACGAAGCACTATTTCTGCAAGCACTGCGGCATCCACACCTTGAGCGAAACGACTCGCAGGCCTGGGCAATACATCGTGAACCTCGGCTGCGTGGAGGGTGTGGATACCTTCGCGCTAGAGGCGACGGTGTTCGATGGCAGGAATCTGCTTTAGTAGGTCGGGTTAGGCGCGTTTTTGTGCCGTAACCCGACAGCAAATTGTCGGGTTACGCTACGCTAACCCGACTTACGGTGATACAAGGATATTCGAGAGTTGTCAGGTTACAGGTGTTAGTAGAGGTAAGGTCATGCAATGAGATACCGTCGGGCTTTTGTTCCGGGTGGCTCGTTCTTTTTCACATTGGTGACGGAGAAACGGCGGAGCTTGTTTATATCGGCGGATACGGTAGAGGTTTTGCGGGAGGCGTTCCGGACGGTGCGATCTACGCATCCGTTTGAGGTGGATGCAATTGTGGTTTTGCCCGAGCACCTGCATTGCATCTGGACATTGCCACCGGGTGATGCGGATTTCGCCACGCGGTGGCGACTGATCAAAACTTGGTTCACCAAACATTGCGACCCAGCGCTGCGTCCCGCACCAAGCGGCGTCCAAGTGAGAAGGACGGAGCAGGCGTTATGGCAGCATCGTTACTGGGAGCACATGCTGCGGGACGAAAGGGATTTTGAGCGCCATGTGGAATACATCCATTACAATCCGGTGAAGCATGGGTATGTCGCATCGCCGCTGGAGTGGCCGTATTCCAGTTTTAGGCGATATGTCGAGGCCGGAATCTATGACGCAGGCTGGGGACAAGGGCAGATGGAGTTTGAGGATGTTGGGCATGAATGAGATGGTCGTCGGGTTACGCTACACTAACCCGACCTATGGGGTTGTTACCAATTAGGAGATCGGCATGAGTAAACAAATACAGGAAGCCTACATCGTCGCTGCCACCCGCACGCCGGTCGGCAAGGCGCCGCGCGGGATGTTCCGCAACACCCGCCCGGACGACTTGCTGGCGCATGTGCTGAGGAGCGTGCTGGCACAGGCGCCGTCGCTCGACCCGTCCCAGATCGCCGACGTGATCGTCGGTTGCGCGATGCCGGAGGCGGAGCAGGGCATGAACGTGGCGCGCATCGGTTTGCTGCTGGCGGGGCTGCCGGTGGGCGTGCCGGGCGTGACGGTGAATCGGTTCTGCTCATCCGGCCTGCAGGCGGTGGCGATGGCGGCGGACCGCATCCGTCTGGGTGAAGCGGACGTGATGATCGCGGCGGGCACCGAGAGCATGAGCATGGTGCCGATGATGGGCAACAAGGTCGCGTTCAACCCGGAGATATTCGCGCACGACGAGAATCTAGGCATCGCATTCGGCATGGGCATTACCGCCGAAAAGGTTGCGGAACGCTGGAAGGTGTCACGCGAGGCGCAGGACGCGTTCGCGCTGCAGAGCCACGAACGCGCCATCGCCGCGATCAACAATGGCGAGTTCAAAGACGAGATCACACCGTACGGGATAGTCGAACACACACCCGACCTGGCGAGTCGTGGGGTGCGCGTTGCCAGGCGCGATGCAGCACAGGACGAGGGGCCGCGCGCCGATACCTCGCTCGAGGCGCTGGCGAAATTGAAAACGGTGTTCGCGCTGAAAGGTTCGGTGACGGCAGGCAACAGCTCGCAGATGTCCGACGGCGCAGGCGCGGTATTGCTATGCAGCGAGGCCGCGCTGAAACGCTACAACCTGACGCCGATAGGCCGCTTCGTCGGTTACACGGTGGCCGGCGTGCCGCCGGAGATCATGGGCATAGGCCCCAAGGAAGCGATCCCGCGCGTGCTAAAACAGGTCGGGCTGAAGCTCGACGACATCGGCTGGATCGAACTCAACGAGGCATTCGCCGCGCAGTCGCTGGCGGTGATCCACGATGTCGGCCTCGACCCGAAGATCGTCAATCCGTTGGGCGGCGCGATCGCGCTCGGCCATCCGCTGGGCGCGACCGGCGCGATCCGCACCGCGACGCTGCTGCACGGCCTGCGCCGGCGCAAGCTGAAATACGGCATGGTGACGATGTGCATTGGAACCGGCATGGGGGCGGCGGGGATATTTGAAGCACTGTAGGCGATTTGGGTTTCTACCCTCACCCTGGCCATCACCCTGGTGAAACTACTGATAGGACTACTAGCCATCTGACTAACCCAGCAAAAGACGCTGGGCAAGTCATTGGTTATAGCCATTCGACTATGCTGGCAAACGACGCCAGGCAAGTCGCTGGTTATCCAAAGGGGAAGGAGTACTTTGATCAACAAGCCACTTCCTCTTTTCAGGGGAAGGACAGGATTGGGGTAAAATTCTCATGACTCTTTTGAGCTGATAATAATGAAAATGAAAAAAATATTGTTGCTGGTCTGCTGTGTGCTGCTGAGCTGGAACGCCGGTGCTATGGAAGTGTCCGGCGTGAAGCTGGCGGACAGCATCCATCTCGGCAGCCGCGATCTGGTGCTGAACGGCGCGGGTTTGCGCACCAAATTTTTCTTCAGGGTGTATGTCGCGGCGCTTTATCTGGGCGAAAAGACCCATGTGGCGGAGGTTGCGCTGGATCAACCCGGCGAGAAGAGAATCGAATTGCATATTCTGCGCGAATTGAGCTACGATGAAATGCTGAATGCGTTCAGCGAGGCGATGACCGCGAACCATACTCCCGCCGAGATGCAGGCATTGGAGCCGCAGCTCAGGGAACTGACGGCGATCTTTCATGCTGTGGGAGAAGTCAGGGAGGGCGATGTGGTGGCACTGGATTATCTCCCTGAGCGCGGCACACGGTTCATCGTGAACGGGGCACTGAAAGGTAATATTCCCGGTGAGGTGTTCAATCGCGCGCTGTTCAAGATATGGCTGGGCGACAAACCCGCCCAACCGGACCTGAAACAAAAGATGCTGGGGTTGTAGTGGACGAGGCAGATCGACTGAATGCGGATTGCGATGCAGCCAGGCTGGACCAGGCTGCTTTGCGGCAGGCCATGCAGGTGCAGGGCGAGTCTTGGCATGAGCTGGTGAAAGAGCGTTGCCCGTATCTGTTTGCCGCTGTGCCGCTGTTCATTTCTACTTTCCAGTTGCGCGCAATGTACGAGGTGATTTCGGCAGTGGAAAAAGTGGTAGCGCTTGCCGGGTGGCAGGCGGCAGGCGCTGAAACTCCGCCCGTCGCCAAGGGCGTGTTTTTAGGCTATGACTTTCATCTTGACCAGCAGGGCGCGCACCTGATCGAAATCAATACCAATGCGGGAGGCGCTTTCCTGAACCAGCTTTTGATCGACAGCCAGCGCGACGCTGACCTGCCGGGCAAAACAGCCGCCGTTGAAAATCTGGAAGCATCAATTCTGGCGATGTTCCGCAACGAATGGCGTTTGGAACGCGGCTCCGCGCCGTTCAAAACGGTCGCCATCGTCGACCAGCAACCGGAAGATCAATACCTGTACCCGGAATTCCTGCTGGCAAAAAAATGGATTGAAAGCGCGGGGATTGCCGTGCATATCGCCGACCCCTCGGCGTTGCAGTTGCGTGAGGACGGCTTGCACTTCGGCCATGAAAAGATCGATATGGTTTACAACCGACTGACCGACTTTTCCCTGCAAAAATTTCCTGTGTTACGGCAGGCATACCTGGATGGGCGTGTGGTGCTGACACCGCATCCGCATGCCTACGCGCGATACGCGGACAAGCGCAACCTGGTGCGATTGAGCGACGTGGACGGCTTGCGCGCACTGGGCGTGAACGAAGACGACATCTTCGTTTTGTATGCCGGCATTCCCCATACCGTTGCAGTGCAACCGGATATGGAGGAGCAATTGTGGAAGGAACGCAAGCAGTGGTTTTTCAAGCCCGGCAGCGGCTACGGCGGAAAAGGCGCGTACAGCGGGGCGAAAGTAACCAGGCGCGTGTTCGGCGAGATATTGCATGGAGATTATGTCGCGCAAAAACTGGTGCAGCCGGGTGCACGCGCGGTATGCGTGGACGATGCCGGGGCGGCTGCGCTCAAGTACGATGTGCGCTGTTATGTGTATGAAGGCCAGATCCAGCTGGTGGCCGCGCGACTGTACCAGGGACAGACCACCAATTTTCGCACGCCGGGCGGAGGTTTTGCGCTGGTGCGTGTTGTAGAATGATGCGCATGTTATGCATGGATGAGTCAATGTTTACAGGGGCGCAGTGATGTTTTACGCTTTTCTCGCAATTGGAACCGGCGCGGCATTGGGCGCATGGCTGCGATGGGGTTTGGGACTGTGGTTTAATCCTGTGCTGCCGGAACTGCCGCTGGGCACACTGTCCGCCAATTTGATCGGCGGCTATCTGATCGGCCTTGCGGTAGCCTTTTTCACGCAATATCCCGGGCTGTCGCCTGAATGGCGGCTGCTCATCATTACCGGCTTTCTTGGCGGACTGACCACTTTTTCCACGTTTTCGGCAGAGACGGTCACGCTGTTGCTGCGCGGACAGTATGCGTGGGGATCGGCGATCATCGTCGGCCATCTGGGCGGCTCGCTGCTGATGACGGTGCTGGGGATACAGACTTTCAAATGGCTGCACCACGCATAGGAGCGTAATCGTGAATTTGCTTTCGTTCTATATCAGTGAAAAACAGCACCATGCCGGCATGCCCTTGTATGAGTGGTTGCTGGAAGAGGCCAAGTCGCTGGGGGTGCACGGAGGTTCGGCATTTCGCGCGATTGCCGGATTCGGCCGGCATGGGCGCATGCACGAAGAAACTTTTTTCGAGCTCGCGGGTGAACTCGCGGTCAAGGTCGAGTTCATTGTTGATGATACGCTTGCCGAACAATTACTCGAGAAGATTCGCAGTCAAGGCTTGAAACTTTTCCATGTGCGGCAACGGGTACAGACAGGCGGGATTTGATGTCGGCCCGCTCCTGCAATTAACGCTGCTCCAGGGAAGACCGTTACTATTTTTTCGGCGGGAGGAATACGCTGGGCTGCCAGGGCTGCATCCGCAATAGTGAAAGTATCCTGCCGTCGCTTTTCCCAACCAGGACTGTCTCGTCATGGTATTTGGCGCGCAGCGGCAGAAAGCCAACGTCCGATTCCGTCCTCCCGCTGGCGTGCACCGAATCATCGATATCGGCGCTGCGCCCGGGATTCTGTTTCTTCAGTTCTGCAATGGGCATCGCCGCGCGTCCGGCAACCGCCATGTGTTCGTCGTACGGCATGTAGTACTGCGGAAACTGCGGCAAATCCTTCCCGGAAAATGCGCCCAGTACCACTTCGTTGCGCTCTTTGATGTCGGTGGGCATTTCCGAGTAAACATATACCGGGCCGGTGAGCGGAAGCGAGCGGTATTCCGGATTTTTGGCCTTGGCGATATCCTCTTTGCTCAGCATGTTGGCGGTAACCAGATCGAAGGAATCCTTGCTGAACACCATGAATACCGGCCGTGCCTGAAACACCACACTCATGCCGTAGACCAGTGCCGCAGCCTGCAGTATCGCGATCACCGACAAATCGAAAGTCAGCGCCCTGCGGCTCTTCAGGGAATTGAAGATCAGCAGCGTGAAAAGAGGCCCCACCGTTACGTCTACCCCGAGCAGGACCAGCAACACATGCTGCCCGCCAAGCGCGGAGAAAAATGGCGGTCTGTACCATAGCAGCAACATCAGCGCGACCACCGATGCCGCTATGGCCGTGCTGATGATCAGGTGCAGGGAAAATGCTTTCAGTCGTGTCATGGTCAGGAATTGTAATTCAAGGTTGGGTATCCGGCCAGATCGCGGCGGCTAAAATGACTGGAGTCATCACTCGCGCTTGCCAGTCCGGCAATCATCCGGCAAAAAAGTCCTTTACCTTGTTCATCCATGACTTTGCCCGGGGGTTGTGGCGTTCGCTGTCATTTTCGTTGATGGCCTCGAACTCGCGCAGCAGTTCTTTCTGCCGTTCGGTCAGGTTGACCGGAGTTTCGATAGCCACATGGCAATGCAGGTCGCCGTGGCTCGCGCTGCGCACCCCCTTGATGCCCTTGCCGCGCAACCTGAATATTTTTCCGCTCTGTGTTTCGGCCGGAATCTTGATTGTGGCCACCCCATCCAGCGTGGGGATCTCGATGGAACCGCCGAGCGCGGCAGTGCTGAAACTGATCGGCATCTCGCAATGCAGGTCGTTGTGGTCGCGCTGGAATACCGCGTGCGGCTTGATGTTGATCACCACATACAGGTCGCCGGCGGGCCCTCCATTTGCGCCGTGTTCGCCTTCCCCGGACAGGCGGATGCGGTCGTCGTTATCCACGCCGGGCGGGATTTTTACCGACAGGGTCTTGTGCTGTTTGATGCGCCCGTTGCCATTGCAGTCCTTGCACGGTGAGGCAACCATCTTGCCGGTGCCGTGACAGCGCGGGCAGGTCTGCTGGATCGAAAAGAACCCCTGCTGCATGCGTACCTGTCCATGTCCCGCGCAGGTCGTGCAGGTGGTCGGGGCGGTTCCCGGCTTGGCGCCCGAACCATGGCAGGTTGCGCATTCCTCCATCGCTGGTATGCGGATTTTTGTTTCTGTGCCGCGTGCGGCTTGTTCGAGGGTGATCTCGAGGTTGTAGCGCAGGTCTGCACCGCGCTGCATATTGCTGCGCCCGCCGCCTCCGCGCGCGCCGCCGAAGATGTCGCCGAAGATGTCGGAAAAATCAAAGCCTGCTCCCGCGCCTCCCGCACCGAACGGGCTGCCCCCGCCCATGCCGTCGGATTCAAATGCGGCATGGCCATGCTGGTCATAAGCGGCACGCTTCTGCCCGTCGCTTAGTATTTCATATGCCTCTTTGGCTTCCTTGAAATGTTCCTCTGACTTCGGGTTGTCGGGATTGCGATCCGGGTGGTGCTTCATCGCCAGCTTGCGATAAGCCTTTTTGATTTCTTCGTCCGACGCATCGCGGTTGACGCCGAGGACTTCGTAGTAGTCTTTTTTTGCCATGTTCTGGAACTGAGTGACTGGTTAAATTAACAGGAGATTGGAACACGAAAAAGGCCGGAGGCCGGAGGTTTTCAATCTCCAGCCTCCAGCCTTCGGTCGCTTACTTCTTTTCGTCCTTGACTTCGGTGAATTCCGCATCCACCACGTCGCCTTCATCCTTCTTCGCTTCAGCGCCGGAGGTGGCACCGGCTTCACCGGCTTGCGCCTTGGCCTGTTCGGCTGCGTACATCTTTTCACCGAGTTTTTGCGCCGCCGTGGACAGCGCTTCGGCCTTGGCTGTGATGGCGTCCTTGTCGTCGGACTTGACGACTTCTTCGGCTTCCTTGAGCGCAGACTCGACGCTGGTCTTTTCCTCGGCGCTCAGGTGTTCGCCATATTCCTTCAGCGACTTGTGCGTGGAGTGGATCAGCGAATCGAGCTGGTTGCGCGCGGTCACCAGTTCCAGCGCCTTGCGGTCATCTTCGGCGTGGATCTCGGCGTCCTGCACCATCTGCTTGATCTCCGCTTCGCTCAAGCCCGAGCTGGCCTGGATCTTGATCTTGTTTTCCTTGCCGGTCGCCTTATCCTTGGCCGAAACGTGCAGGATGCCGTTGGCGTCGATGTCGAAAGTCACTTCGATCTGCGGCATGCCGCGCGGTGCGGGCGGTATGTCGGACAGGTTGAACTGCCCCAGGCTCTTGTTGCCGGACACCACTTCGCGTTCGCCCTGCAGCACGTGTATGGTTACCGCGTTCTGGTTGTCGTCGGCGGTGGAGAAGACTTGCGAGGCCTTGGTCGGGATCGTGGTGTTCTTCTTGATCAGCTTGGTCATCACGCCGCCCATGGTTTCGATACCCAGGCTCAGGGGCGTCACGTCCAGCAGCAGCACGTCCTTCACTTCGCCCTGCAGCACACCGCCCTGGATCGCGGCACCGACTGCCACGGCCTCGTCCGGGTTGACGTCCTTGCGCGGTTCCTTGCCGAAAAATTCTTTCACTTTTTCCTGCACCATAGGCATGCGCGTCTGGCCGCCGACCAGAATCACGTCGGCGATGTCACTTGCCGACACGCCGGCATCCTTCATCGCGATCTTGCACGGCTCGATGGTGCGCGCGATCAGGTCTTCGACCAGGCTTTCCAGCTTGGCGCGGGTGATCTTCACCGCCAGGTGCTTCGGGCCGCTTGCATCGGCGGTCACGTAGGGCAGGTTAACTTCGGTCTGCTGCGCGCTGGACAATTCGATCTTGGCCTTTTCCGCCGCGTCCTTCAGGCGCTGCAACGCCAGCACGTCCTTGCGCAGGTCGATGCCGCTTTCCTTCTTGAACTCGTCGACCAGGTAGTCGATCACGCGCATGTCGAAGTCTTCGCCGCCCAGGAAGGTGTCGCCGTTGGTGGACATCACTTCGAACTGGTGCTCACCCTCGATCTCGGCGATGTCGATGATGGAAATATCGAAGGTTCCGCCGCCGAGGTCGTAGACCGCGATCTTGCGGTCGCCTTCCTGCTTGTCCAGGCCGAAAGCCAGCGCGGCTGCGGTCGGCTCGTTGATGATGCGCTTCACTTCGAGTCCAGCGATGCGCCCGGCATCCTTGGTGGCCTGGCGTTGTGCATCGTTGAAATAAGCCGGAACGGTGATGACCGCTTCGGTCACGGGTTCGCCGAGATAGTCTTCGGCGGTCTTCTTCATCTTCATCAGCACCTGGGCGGAAATCTCGGGTGCGGAAAATTCCTTGTCGCGCACTTTCACCCAGGCGTCGCCATTCTTGGCCTTGACGATCTTGAACGGCACCATGTCGATATCCTTCTGCACCATTTTTTCGTCAAACCGGCGACCGATCAGGCGCTTCACGCCATACAGCGTGTTGGTCGGATTGGTGACGGCCTGGCGTTTGGCGGGAGCACCCACCAGCACTTCGCCGTCCTCCATATAGGCGACGATGGAAGGGGTGGTGCGGGCGCCTTCAGCGTTCTCGATCACCTTGGTCTTGCCGTTTTCCATGATGGCCACGCAGGAGTTGGTGGTGCCCAGGTCGATACCGATGATTTTTGCCATGATGCTTTCCTTTCAGTTGAATATGTTGATTTTGATGCCTTGCTAACTGGGGGTGTGAGTCAATTAATTCAAGAGCTTTGCCCTGAAAACTTATATTCCGCGGTTAGTGGGTTTTCTTGGCCTGCGCCACCATCACCAGCGCCGGGCGCAATACCCGGTCATTCAATGCATAGCCCTTTTGCATCACGCTGACCACGGTGTTGGCGGGCTGGTCGCTTTCCAGCATGCCGATGGCCTGATGCTTGTGTGCGTCGAATTTCTCGCCGACCGGGTTGATCTCGCTGATATTGAATTTGTCCAGAACCCCGGACAGTTGCTTGAGGGTGAGTTCCATGCCGCTCTTGAAACTTTCCACTGTCGCGGTTTCGACCGCCAGGCCGGCTTCCAGGCTGTCTTTCACGGCCAGCATCTCGTTGGCAAAGCGCTCCACAGCGAATTTCTGCGCCTTGCTCACGTCCTCGATCGCGCGGCGGCGGATGTTCTCGCCCTCGGCCTTGGCATACATCCAGGCATCGTAATGTTCCTGGGCCTTGCGCTCGGCTTCCTTGAGCACATCTTCCAGGCTGGGCATGACTTCTGCGCTGTTTTCAGGGGCGGGTCGGGGTTCGAGTTGCGGGTTGGTATCGTTCAGTTCCATGCCATTCTCCAAATTTTGACCCGTGCTTTATGGGGGTCAAGTCTCCCATTTCAAGAGCATGGGCAAACAATTTTTTGCGCATGAGATAATGCGCGCCGTTTGAATGCTGTACCTGGATCTTGCACCGCTATGCCTACTCCCAAGAATTACCACTGGCGGATCGCCGGGTTTTATTTTTTCTACTATGCCTTCGTGGGGATGTTCGCGCCCTATTGGAGCTTGTACCTGAAATCCATACACTTTGATGTCATCGAGATCGCGACCTTGATGTCGATACAGCCGGTGATGCGCATGATCGCGCCCAGCCTGTGGGGCTGGCTGGCTGACGGAGGATATGACACGGTGATGCGAAGCATTCGGTGCGGAAATACCCTCCCCGCCGCTCCTCCCGCACCAGAGGGCTCCGCCCCACCGTCTCGGAGCGGCACAGGAAAAAGATTGCTGGTAGTGCAGATCGCCGCGACCCTGAGCGCGGTGTGCTACCTGGGCGTGTTTGCGACCACCAGTTTCTGGGGCATGTTTCTGGTGCTGGGGCTGATGGGTTTTTTCTGGAGCGCGTCTATGCCTCTGGTGGAGGCGACCACGCTGACTTACCTGGGCAAGCACAGCTCACGCTACGGGCGCATCCGCTCGTGGGGTTCGATCGGTTTCATCATCTCGGTGGTCGGGCTGGGCTATGCCTTCGACTACATCGCCATTGCATGGCTGCTGTGGGCAGGGGTAATTTGTGAACTCGGCATCCTGGTTTTTTCGCGCCAGATTCCGCCCACCGAGGTGCTTGCGCACCATACCGACCATCAGCCGATCAGGCAGATCGTGCTGCAGCCGCGTGTGTTGGCATTGTTTGGCGCGTGTTTCCTGATGTCGGTTGCGCACGGACCTTATTACACTTTTTATTCCATCTATCTGGTCGAGCACGGCTATGCGAAAAGTGCGGTGGGCGGACTGTGGGCGCTGGGGGTGATCTGCGAGATCGGTGTGTTCTTCATGATGCCATGGCTGGTGCGCCGTTTTGGTTACACCCGCATTTTGCTGGCCAGTTTTGGTGCCGCAATCGCCCGTTTCATGCTGATCGGCTGGGGCGTGGATTTCCTGTCGCTATTGTTCATCGCGCAAGTGCTGCACGCCGCCACTTTCGGTGCCTACCACGCCGCTTCGATGGGGCTGGTGCACGAATTCTTCCAGGGGCGCCACCAGTCCAAAGGGCAGGCGCTGTTCGGGAGCCTTACCTATGGCGCGGGGGGGGTGCTGGGCGGCCTGGCGAGCGGCCCGATCTGGCAGCACTACGGTGCGAGTGTGCTGTATTCATGCAGTGCCGGCGCCGCATTGCTGGGCTTGTTGCTGGTGCTTTGGAGGCTGAGGTACAGCGGGAACACTGTTGGCTACGCCAACTGAATCTCAGACCGGGTGGTACTGGTAGAGCCAGGTTTCGGTCAGTGTCTGTTTCCCCGACCGGAGGAACAGGCGTATATCAACCGGCTCGGTTTCCTTTTCCGGCACGCCAAAATCAAACCGCGTGAACCAGTGACCCGGCACCCCGTTGGGGACGACTTCGGTTATCACGCCCGATATCGTGCCGCGCGCAGCCGACAGTACCGCTTCGACTTTGGTGCCGGGGGCGAGATGATCCAGTGCGCCCCCCTTGAATTCGACCTCGAATTTGTGCACCCCGGGCGGACGCTGCGCCGGTTCGCCGCCGCGCCCGATGCGGGTCGCCACGCAACGCGCCAGATCGGTCTTGAACGGTTCTTCGGCCTGCCAGTGCAGGCGATAGCGCAAGCGATGGCTGGAACCTGCTATGGCCTTCTCGCGCGGGACCCACATTGCGACGATGTTATCGTAGAGTTCCTCATCCGTGCTCAGTTCGACCAGTTGCACCGAACCCTCGCCCCATTCATCCAGCGGTTCCACCCACAGGCTGGGGCGGCGCTCATAATGCACCTCGTCCAGGTATTCGCCGAAACGGCGTTCCCGCTGCATCAGGCCGTATCCGCGCGGATTGCGGTCGGCAAAAGACGAAACGTTGATGGTCTGGTGGTCGATGAGAGGGCGCCAGATATGTTCATTAGTGCCGGTCCACAGCGCCAGGCCGTCCGAGTCATGCACCTCGGGACGCCAGTCTATCTGGAAAGCCTTGTCCTTCTCTGAAAACCAGTACATTGAAGTGACCGGCGCAATGCCGAAGCGGGCAACATCCTTACGCAGGAACAGGTTCGCCTCGATGTCCATCACCACTCCGGTCCCGCGCGTCATCGCAAAGCGGTAGGCGCCGGTGATGCTGGGGCCGTCCAGCAGGGCGTAGACGATTACCGTGTCAGAGCCTTCTGTTTGCGGGGCAAAATAAAACCGGGTGAATGCCGGAAACTCTTCGGCCAGGCCGGGTTCCACGACGTTGATCGCGATTCCGCGCGCCGAAAGGCCGTATTGGTACTCATCGCCTATCGCGCGGAAATATGAGGCTCCCAGAAACGCGGCCCAGTCATTGTGCTGCCAATCGAGGCGGGATTGGTCGCCGAGGCGGCTTTCCTGGATGCGGAAGCCGGCGTAGCTGGTATGCGCCCCAAGGTGCTGGGCGGGGCTGTCGCCAGGCATCTCGAAATGACGTTTGTCGTATAGGATTTCGCGCGCAATCAGCTGGGTTTGTTTGCCGCTCGAAGTAAATTTATCCAGCCGAAACATCTGCACCGGAGACTGAAAAAAGCGTCCCGGGTGAAAGAAGGCAACCGGGTACTGCCCGGGTCCGTTGGCGAACAGCGCGTCGTCCGCCTTGAAGTGGATTTTCCCGTGGGCGGCCCAATCAATCTGCTCGAGCACGTCGTGGTTGGGTTGCGGGGCTGCCTGGTATGGTTGCAGTGCCATCAGCCTGGCCTGGTCGATCAGGCCCTCCCAGGAGAAAGCAGAGGCCGAGCCCAGCTCCAAACCCGTTTCAGCGGACAGCGCATTGGACCAGGGTAACGCGGCAGACGCAGCGGCAGTGGCCAGCAGGCCAAGAAATTGGCGACGGTTGAATTCGGGCATGGATAAAACCTTGGTATTTTTTCGGATGGAGTCGCGGTGTCAGGGTTTGAGCGAGAATATCATGCCCAGGCGCGCACCAGCACAGCCGGGGTCGTGCGTTCTTCCGGCGTGAGCAGCCAGAGGCGA
>LSLI01000011.1 GCA_001577345.1 Candidatus Gallionella acididurans | reverse complement strand
CCTTAGGCAAGATTAAACAATAGCGATGTGGCGTGATCGGACTGGCGATTGTGAATAAGCTTGTGTCATATCCACAAATAAATCTGCGTTAGTCTGTGTAATCTGCGGACGCATGCATTTCAATTCACAATTATTGGAAATCGCCCCACAACGTTTGCAATGCCGCCAATCCGGCAATTGCCGCAGTTTCGGTGCGCAGCACGCGCGCGCCCATGCGTACCGGGACAAATCCACAGCGCAGCGCGGTATCGCTTTCCGCCTGGGTGAAACCGCCTTCGGCACCGATCAGCAACACGATGCGGCCTTGTGGTTGGGCCTGCGTGTGCAGCGCGGCCGTACCCTGCGGCATCAGGATGAATTTTGTATCTGCCACATTCTGCACTTGTTGCAGCCATGCCATGATGTCCCGAGGGGCATGTATTTGCGGCAACGTGTTGCGCCCGCACTGCTCGCAGGCGGAGATCGCGACTTGACGCCAATGCTCGAGGCGCTTGGCGGCACGCTCCGCAGACAAACGGGCCACGCTGCGTTCGGTATCGATGGGCTGGATCTCCGTTACCCCCAGCTCGGTGGCTTTCTGCACCACCCAGTCCATTTTTTCGCTGCTGGCCAAAGCCTGTGCCAGTATAACTTTAAGCGGGGATTCGCGGTCGCCGTGGACTGCGGCGATGTTGTCGACGACGACGCGTTTGCCACCGGGTTCGACGATCGTCCCGTGGCGTTCGTTGCCCAGGCCGTCGAAGATCTGCACCGGATCACCCGCGCGCAAACGCAGCACGCGCGAAGCATGGTGTGCCGCATCCGGCGGCAAATCAAATGAGCCGCTGGAAGGCAACGGCGGCGGGCAATAAAAACGCGGCATGGTCGGGACGCAAACGAATATTTAAGTGTCACCGTGATAATATAACGGCTTCAGGAATATTGTCAGGAATATGGAAATGGTCAGTCTGCAACCCCCTCTCTGCGATTTCGGCTGGAAAGCCCGGGATTTCGATCTGCCCGGTACCGACGGCAAGCGCTATAACCTGGCCGCTTCGCGCGGCAGCAACGGTTTGCTGGTGATGTTCATCTGCAATCATTGCCCCTATGTGAAGTCGATACGCGAGCGCATCATTCGTGATGTCCGCGAATTGCAGCAGCATGGCATCAACAGCATCGCGATCATGTCCAACGATCCCGCCGATTATGCGGAAGATTCTTTCGACAACATGAAGGCGGTCGCCCGGCAATACCGCTACCCCTTCCCTTATGTGTGGGACGAAACACAGCAGACCGCCAAAAATTACGGTGCGGTATGTACGCCGGATTTCTTCGGTTTCAACGCCGGTCTGGAGTTGCAGTATCGCGGCAGGCTGGACGCGTCGCGCAAGGAAGCGGCAGCCGATGCGCCGCGCGACCTGTTCAATGCCATGCTGCAGGTGGCGCGTACCGGGCAGGGGCCGCGCGAGCAGATTGCCAGCATGGGTTGTTCCATCAAGTGGAAAAATGAATCGCAACACGGCAGGTTGAATCCGGCATGAACCTTCCCTCTGGCGGCAACATGAATCACACCATGGGGGCCTTGCTAAAGGCGGCGGTCGCGGCAGTCAAGCTGGTGACGGCGGAAGAGATCATGCCGCGCTATCTCAAGGTGGCGCACCAGCACAAGAGCGACGGCAGCCTGTGCACCGAGGCTGATATTGCCGCGCAAAACGCACTGACCAAAAAACTGCAGGCGATACTCAACGTGCCGGTGTTGGGTGAAGAGATGACTGCCACAGAGCAGCGCGCGCTGTGGGAAACGGGACAGGACGGGATATGGTGCATCGATCCGATCGACGGCACATCAAACTTCGTGCGCGGCCTGCCCTATTTCGCGGTATCGGTAGCCCTGGTCCGCGAAGGCAAGAGCGTGCTGGGTGTGGTGTACGACCCGGTGGCGAACGAGATGTTCTCGGCCGAGCATGGCAAGGGAGCGTTCCTGAACGGCGAGAAGCTGGTCGGCCGCGAAGCCGCGGTTACATTGGAGCAGGCACTGGCCAGTGTGGATTTGAAGCGACTCAAGAAAAAACTGGTTACGCAACTGGCGACCAATCCGCCCTACAGTTCGCAGCGGAATTTCGGTGCAAGCGCGCTTGACTGGTGCTACACCGCGGCAGGCCGTTACGATATTTATCTGCATGGAGGGCAAAAGCTGTGGGATTATGCGGCCGGCCTGCTGGTGTTGCAGGAAACCGGCGGGCACGTTTGCTGCATCGAGAGTGATGATTTCGGGCAATGCGACATATGGCAACGATCTGTCATCGCCGCGCACGATAAAAAATTATTCGGCGAATGGAAGAGCTGGGTAAGGGCGCAATCGTAAGATTCGGCATAGATTCGGGGATTGGCAGTGAAGATATTGATACTGGGAGCGGGACAGGTGGGTTCCTCTGTGGCCGAAAGCCTGGTCAGCGAGGCGAACGATATTACCGTGGTGGATTCCGACGGGGAAAAACTGCGCCAATTGCAGGACAGGCTGGATTTGCGCACCCTGGTTGGCAACGCCGCCCATCCCTCGGTGCTCGAACAGGCCGGCATTGCGGATACGGACATGCTGCTGGCTGTTACGCAAAGCGACGAAGTCAACATGGTGGCGTGCAAGCTGGCCTCCAGCCTTTATAACACGCCGACACGGATCGCCAGAATCCGTTCGGCGGATTTCCTGGCCCGCCCCGAGGTGTTCAGCAAGGATAATTTTTGCGTGGATTTTTCGATCTGTCCCGAGCAGATACTCACCGATTACATCGCCAAGCTGATCGAGTTCCCCGAGGCTCTGCAGGTGCTCAAATTTTCTCAGGACAGGGCGTCGCTGGTGGCCGTGCGCGCTTTCCACGGCGGGCCGCTGGTCGGCAAGCCGCTGAGTTATTTGCGTACTCACATGCCGCAAGTTGAAACCCGCGTTGCGGCGATTTTTCGCAAGAACGGCCCGCTAATTCCGGAGGGCAGCACGGTGATCGAGGAAGGCGACGAAATATTCTTTATCGCCGCAACCGACAATATCCGCAGTGTGCTCAAGGAAATGCGCAGGATGGATAAGCCCGCCAGGCGCGTGATGATCGTTGGCGGCGGGAATATCGGCCGGCGTTTGGCAAAGGCGCTGGAGCGCGATTATGAAGTCAAGCTGATCGAGTACAGCGAGAATGCATGCAAGAAATTAGCCGGGGAGCTCAGCCGCACGCTGGTGCTGAATGGTGATGGCACGGACGAAAGGCTGCTGCAAGAAGAGCACGTGGGCGATGTGGATGTGTTCTGTGCGCTCACCAACGACGATGAAAACAACATCATGTCGGCATTGCTCGCCAAACAGGGTGGCGCGGGCAAGGTGATCGCACTGATCAACCGCAGCGCCTACGTGGATCTGCTGCAGGGCGGCAATATCGATATCGCGCTTTCGCCGGCGCAGGTTACGATCGGTTCCTTGCTTGCCTATGTGCGGCTGGGCGACGTGGTCGCGGTGCATTCGTTGCGGCGGGGCGCTGCCGAGGTGCTCGAGCTGGTGGCGCACGGCGATCGCCAGTCCTCCCGCGTGGTCGGGCGGCGCATTGACGAGATCGACCTGCCCAAGGGTGCGACCATCGGTGCATTGGTGCGCGCCGACGACGTCATCATGGGCCATCATGATGTTGTCATCGAAGCCGAGGACCACGTCATCGTGTTCGTCATCAACAAGGCCATGGTGCGCAAGGTTGAAAAACTTTTTCAGGTCAATATCGGGTTTTTTTGATGCAGCGCACCCTGTCAGTTATCCGTGCTTTGGGCTTGATGCTGATGGTGTTCAGCGCCAGCTATGTGTTGCCTCTGGCGACTTCATGGATAAATCACGACGGGACTCTGGCCGAATTTCTTCTGGCAATGGTTTGGACTGCGTCCACCGGGTTTGTGATGTGGCTGTTGACACGCCGCTACAGAGGCGAGTTGTCGGTCAGGCACGGATACCTGCTGGTGGTGACCATGTGGGCCGCGATGCCGGCATTCGCCACGCTGCCGCTGCTCATGACTATCAAGGGCTTGTCGTTTACCGGCGCATATTTTGAAACCATGTCCGGGTTGACCACCACCGGCGGGACGGTGTTGACCGGGCTGGATGATCTGCCGCCCGCCATCAACATCTGGCGGCATGAGTTGAACTGGCTGGGGGGGATGGGAATCATCGTGCTGGCAGTGGCGATCCTGCCGCTGCTGGGCGTCGGCGGGCGCCAGTTGTTCAAGGCGGAAACCCCGGGGCCGATGAAGGATGCCGCGCTTGCACCGCGCATCACCGAGACGGCGCGCAATTTGTGGCTGGTTTATCTGGCTATCACCATTGCCTGCATTGCGTCGTTGAAGACGGTGGGCATGAGCTGGCTGGACGCGATCTGCCATGCGTTTGCAACGATGGGGCTGGGCGGATTTTCGACGCATGATGCCAATATCGGTTATTTCAATTCCCCCGCCATCGAGTTCGTGCTGATCATATTCATGCTGCTGGCGGCGATGAACTTCGCCACGCATTTTCTGGTGTGGCGGGAAAAGAGCCTGAAGCTGTATTTGCAGGATGCCGAGGCTGTCGCAACCGTGGCGCTGGTATTGGCAAGCTGCATGGGCATCGCGGTATTCCTGTGGTGGCAGGGCACATACCCGACTTTCTGGACGTCCTTGCGCTACGCCAGCTTCAATCTTGTTTCCATGGCGACGGACTGCGGGTTTTCCAGCGCGGATTTCAACCGCTGGCCGATTTTTGCCCCGATGTGGATGTTGTTCCTGAGTTGCATTACTGTCAGCGCGGGTTCAACCGGCGGCGGCATCAAGATGGTGCGCACACTGGTTCTGTTCAAACAGGCCGGGCGCGAATTTCTCAAGTTGCTGCATCCCGCCGCGGTCAACCCGATGAAGATAGGCGGCAGTGTGGTGCCCAACAACATCGTGTTCGCGGTGCTGGGATTTATTTTTCTGTATTTTATGACGGTGGCGACCCTGACTTTTGCGTTGCTGATCAGCGGGCTGGATTTTATCTCCGCGTTTTCGGCGGTTATCGCCTGCATCAACAACGCAGGGCCCGGATTGGGGGTGGTGGGCCCGGCCAGCAACTATGGCGTGCTGAGCGATTTTCAGATATGGATTTGCACGATCGCGATGCTGGTTGGAAGGCTGGAAATTTTCACGGTGCTGATTTTATTCACGCCCCATTTCTGGCGGCGCTAAAATCGCCATGACAGCATGGGCTAGATACGTTAGCATTGTCGCCCGACAGCCGTTCAGAACATCATGTGGATGAGTACACCAGTGCCTATGCAAGAGGGAACAAGATGAGCGAGGACCTGCCTTTGTCGGGGATAAAGGTACTGCTGATAGACGACAGCAATACCATCAGGCGCAGCGGCGAGATATTCCTGTCTCAGGCCGGGTGCCAGGTAATTCTTGCAGAAGACGGATTTGACGGCTTGGCCAAGGTGGTGGACAACCACCCGAATGTCATTTTCGTGGACGTGATGATGCCCCGCCTGGACGGCTACCAAACCTGTGCCCTCATCAAAAAACATCAACATTTCAGGAATACCCCGGTGATCATGCTAACCAGCAAAGATACCCTGTTTGATCGCGCGCGAGGAAAGCTGGTCGGCGCGGATCAATATCTACTCAAGCCGTTCAACAAAAAGAGCCTGATTGAGGCTGTCATCATGCATACACAAGAGAAAAGGGAGATAGATTATGGCCATTAAAAGAATACTGGTGGTTGATGACTCCGCGACAGAACGCCATGTCATAGGGGAGTTATTGAGCAAGAATGGATTCGAGGTCTCTTTTGCCGAAGACGGCGAAACGGGTGTGGAACAAGCCAGGCTGACCAAGCCGGATTTGGTCATCATGGATGTGGTGATGCCCGGAATGAATGGTTTTCAGGCAACCAGGGCGATTACCAAGGAACCGGAGACGCAACATATACCGGTGATCATCTGCACGACCAAAGATCAGGAAACCGATAAAGTTTGGGGGGTGAGGCAGGGAGCCAAAGATTACGTGGTCAAGCCGATAGACGCAGCCGAACTGCTGGGCAAGATCGCCGCATTGGGATAGGCGGCGCATTATGCAAACCGAATGCCGTAACTTTATGGAAACCGTACGGGTACGGCTGGCCAAAATAAGATTTCCCCTGGGTTCGGCCGGCGTTTGCGCGCAGCATCCGGGCTGCGCCGAATCAATGTTTCCCCGCGAAGCATTGCGGCGAGCCCCCATTTTTTAGAGGCCAGTGCCATGTCGAAGCGTCTCAACTTGCGGGAATTCCAGCAGAACCTGATAGATCGGCTGCAGGAAACCGACGTGTCGGCGTTCCGTGTATCAACACTGGGTGTGCAAATTGCGGGAGCTAACTGGCTGGTGGATATGGCGGACATCAGCGAGATTTCTCCAATGCCGCCGATGACCGCGGTGCCCTTTGCCAAGCCATGGTTTCGCGGTGTGGCGAATGTGCGGGGCAATTTGTTTGGTGTGATCGACATGGCAGCCTATGATCACAGCGGGACGGCAAGCGGAGATGCCGATAACCGTGTGCTGCTGGTTGCTGAACGATATGCATTCAACGCGGCATTGCTGGTTGATAAGATATTTGGTCTGCGCGATGCCCGGAACTGGAGCCAAAGCGAGGTTTTGGAAAAGCAAGTCGTGTATCACGATGAGCAGGGGGGGGCTTGGAGCAGGCTGGATGTGCAGGGCCTGCTGGAACAGGCGGAATTTTTACAAATCGGCAGTTAGTTTCCCGCTAGGGAGGGATATATAGAATGGCTTTCAAGCTCGCATTACCCAGGTTAAATCAATCCGGCAAAAAAAACGCCCCTGCACCGGTGAAAGCGGGCCCCGCACCCGCTTCGGGGGAGGCGGGTTCAACAAGATCCAGATTGAAGCTGTATGGCATGGCAGCGGCAGTTTTCTTTGTGCTGACTGCGATTGCCGCATACATGAGCAACCGGGAAGAAAGTCATAACGTGCGCTATGTGGCGCTGTCCAGCCGGCTGTTGATGCTGACACAATTGCTTGCCAAGGATGCCCAGCAAGCTTTGACCGGAAACCCCGCGGCGTTTGATGCCCTGGCGGACAGCAAGACCAGCCTGTCGAATGTTCTGGCCGCGCTCGACCAGGGCGATGGATCATTACCCGCCACCAGGGGTGGTGCGCGTGTCGAGCTGGATGCCTTCATGAAAAGCGCGAACAAAACGCTGCAGGATGTGCAAACACTGCAAGACGGACGTACCGGTCTGGTTACGCTCGGGGCCACGGTGGCGAAGATCGACAAGGTGAACGCTGAATTGCGGGGTCTGACGCAGACCTTGACCGAAACCCTCGGCGCAGGCCAGCAACAACATGCGATCAGTCTGGCCTTGTCGGTGGAACGTATCGGCAGGGACGCGAGCGAGCTTTTGGGGGTGGAGGTTACCGTCAATCAGGTGGCTCAGCTGGGTATTGATACCATCGCTGCAGAAGACAGCCTTAACGGACTACCGGAAACAAATGCGAACGTGGTGCGTACCCAGAAGCTTTTTGATTCCTATCGCAGCAGCGTCGAGGTCCTGGTTTCACAGGTGCTCAATCTGGTGGCGGCAAAGAACGCTTCCAAGGCAATCGTGGATAATTCTGACGCGTTGCTGGCCGGTGCCCAGCGATTGGTGAATGCCTATCAGTCATCTACCACCTCGCGGCTGACTACTTTGGCCCCCCTGCTTTTCGGCCTGTTATTATTGGTTTCCCTGTTGTTGCTGTTCAAGACTTATACGGATGAAACGCGCCAGCGTGCCACGGAAGCGTCGCGTGTCAACAGCCAGAACCAGAATGCGATTTTGCGCCTGATGAACGAACTCGGTGATCTGGCGGATGGAGACCTGACGGTACGCGCCACGGTGACGGAAGACGTTACCGGCGCGATCGCAGATTCCCTGAATTACACAACCGAGGAGTTCCGCAAACTCGTGACGCGCATCACCGCGGCTGTCGAGCAGATGGGGGGCGCAACGAGGGATGCCGAAGCTGTTTCGAAGGGCCTTCTGGACGCAACGCAGAAGCAGGCGAATGAAATCCAGGGGGCCGGCGAGGCGGTGGAACTGATGGCCAGATCGATCAAGGAAGTGGATTTGAGCGCGGCAAGGTCCGCCGAGGTGGCGCGCCGCACCTTGATGGTGACCGAGCAAGGTGCCCAGGCGGTGCGCAACACGATCAGCGGCATGGACGGCATCCGCGAGCAGATTCAGGAAACTTCAAAGCGCATCAAGCGGCTCGGCGAAAGTTCCCAGGAGATCGGTGAAATCGTTGACCTGATCTCGGACATTACCGAGCAGACTAACGTGCTGGCATTGAATGCGGCAATTCAGGCGGCTTCAGCCGGCGATGCCGGACGAGGGTTCTCTGTGGTTGCGGAAGAGGTGCAGCGCCTGGCAGAACGTTCCGCGGAGGCGACCAAGCAGATCGGCGCGCTGGTGAAAACTATACAGGGCGACACACACGATGCGGTGGCGGCGATGGAGAAAAGCACTTTGGGTGTGGTGGAAGGGGCCAAGCTTTCCGATGTGGCCGGCCAATCCCTGCGGGAAATCGAGCAGGTGTCCAACGAGCTTGCGACGCTGATCAACAGCATTTCAGTGTCCACCCAGGTGCAAACCGACATGGCCGGCGAAGTGGCCAATGTGATGCAGGATATTCTGCAAATTACCGTGCAAACCACGGAAGGCACGCGTTTGACGGCAAATTCTATTGCTGAATTGAGCGGATTGGCAGTTGACCTGAAAGATTCGGTAGCGGGCTTCAGACTGTAATTTCGCGCAAAACTGCACATGTCCAACAAAGCACAATTCGACCGCAACACGCTGGCTAGCGTTAAGCCGGGGCTGAACAGCACGCTTGCAGAGATTACCGAGATGATGGAACGGTATCTGGCTGCCCCCGGTTCCAATATGGTCGCGCTGGAGAGGGCGCGCACCGAGTTGCACAGCATGCTCGGCGTGCTGAAAATGGTCGGTTTGGATGGTGTTGCAACATTCTGCTCCGAGCTGGCAACCATGCTGAGCGACCTGGCGGCGAACCCGCAACAGGTTTCCGTGATGCATCGCGATGTATTGCGCCGCGCCCTGTTCGCGATTACGCACTTCCTTGATGCGCTCGACAATGGCGCTGATAACGCCGCACTGCGTTTGTTCCCCCTGTATCAGGAAATGCAGCAGTTGCGCGGCCTGGAAATTGCGTTCGAGCTGGATTTGTTTTACCCCAATCTTGACGTGGTTCTGCCGCAGCAGGTATTGAGCGGGCCGCAGCCAAAAGATGCAATGGCCCGCCTGAAGATGATACGCAGCCAGTATCAGCAGGGATTGCTGCGCTGGTTGCGTCAGGATGATGCCGCGACAGCATTGCAGCAGATGCAGCAGGCCCTGGAAGGCGCGATGCGCTGTGTGCCGCAGGATCACAGCAGGGCCTTCTGGTGGATTTCCTGCGGATTGCTGGAATGCCTTAAACTGGATGGGCTGCCCCCGGAAACCAACATACGTAAATTGCTGGGACGGATAGACCAGCAAATCCGCACTGCCGCCGATACCAGCGCCAGTGATGCAGCGCCGGTCATGAATGAGATGCTTTATCTGGTTGGGCGCAGTCACGCGACCAGTGAACTGGCGGAGGAAATCAAGAGGGCTTACGCTCTGCACAGCTATCTGCCCGAACAATCGGCCATGCCCCCCGGGGAAGTGGAGCAGGTTCTGGCCGTCATGCGTGATCAATTGCGTGTTGCCGAAGAAAGCTGGGAGCTGTGCGTTCAAGGCGACCAGGCCTCGTGTGAAAAATTCCTCAAGTATGTCGAGCAGCTGGTGTCGCAGAGTGCCAAACTCGACCGGGATGTCCTGCAATATCTGACCAGGCAGATTCATGAACTGTCGCAGTATGCAAGTTCCCCGGATTATTCGCGGCCCATCGGCATGGATATGGCGATGGCGCTTCTGCTGCTGGCCAGCGGCATAGAAAATTACAGCCGCCTCGGCAGCGGTTTCCAGGAGCAGGCGCGCATCCTGACAGAGCGCATGCATGCAGCGGTAAAGCAGCAGCCCGAGGATATGAAACAGCTGGCGGAACTGGTCAATTTGAATTACCAGCTGGAGCAACGCGGCGATGTGATGGGCCCGCTGGCCAAAGAAATGCTGGTGAACCTGCAGCATGTCGAGCAGGGATTGAATGCATTTTTCAGTGACGTCGCGAAGCGCGACGGGCTGCCCGAATTGTTGCGCCTGCTGGGCCAGATACAGGGCGGCTTCCGGATCTCGTCCCTGACCCACGCCGAGCAATTGCTGGCTTCAGTCCAGGACAGGTTGCGTGGTTTTGACAGAGGTAACGACATTCCCAGAGCTGCGGAAAGATATGCCCTGGCCGATGCTTTAAGCGCGCTTGAGAATTACATGCAGCATCTGACTCATGGCCAATCGGGCGACGTCAGGGGTTTGGATCAGGCATTGTCCGAGATGGTCAAGCTGGATCAGGTGCCAGAACCGGCAGTGTCGGCTCCGGTCGTGCAGCAACCTCAGGTTGCGCTGGCGCAGGTAGTACCCATGCCGGTCAAGCAGCCTCCGGTTGCCGCCCCGACGGGAAGCGATTCGGTTGCGCCACTCGAGTTTGATACACCGCTGAACGTTTCCCCGGTCGAGCCAGTCACACCCGCCCCAGTCGAAATCTCCCCATCCGAAAAACCGGTTCCGGCGCCGCTGGAAATATCCCTTGTGGCAGGTGTTGCGAAACCACCGTTAACGCAAACCCAATCGGAAGAAGACCAGGAATTGCTGGATATCTTTCTTGAGGAAGCGCAGGAAGTGCTGGGCGCTATCCATTCCAATCTGGAAATCTGCCGGTCCCATCCCGACAATCACGAGTCGTTGGTGACCATCAGGCGTGGTTTTCATACTCTCAAGGGCAGCGGCAGAATGGTTGGCCTGACCGATTTGGGCGAGGTCGCATGGAACGTAGAACGTGCCTTGAACAAGTGGTTGCAGGACGGCAAGCCGGCCAATCCCGGCATGTTGAAATTTATCGACAATGCTGCCCAGAGTTTTTTTGGCTGGGTGGAAACGCTGGGCAGGGAGGGCGTGGCACACATCGATGCGACTGAACTGGTGGCAGTTGCGCAACAGGTCGAGAACGATCCTGATTTCGGATTGCCGCCGGGCATTTCGGCATCGGGTTCTGCACTCGAACCCGAAGCGGCAACGGAACCCAAAGCCGAGTTCGAATTTGAAACCGAACCCCAGGTCGAACCCGGGCACGAAGTGACTCCACCCGGAGAAGTCGTCTCGGCGGAGAAGAACTTCTCTCCCGGGCTATTCAGTATCGCGAGTACAGAAGCCAAACAGAAACTCGAGATTTTGTTCCAGCAGCTTGCGGAGCTGCGTGTTACCCACCCGCCGGTGGTGCATTATGATTTCATGCGCGCCGCGCACACGTTGGCGGGAGTGAGTCGCACCATGGGGTTTGCCGCAGTGGCAGAGTTGGCGTCCGCGCTGGAAGGCTGGCTGGTGGTGCGCGTGGATCACGTATTCACGCTGGGCGACAGCCAGTTGAATATGCTGGACCAGTCGATTGCCGCACTGGATGGAATGTTGCATGACATCGGTGACCAGCAGATACCGGCGGTGCGCAGCGACCTGGTTGCCCAATTATTGGCCGACAAGGACAGGCTTGGCGATGCAGCCATGGAAGTCGCCGACTCGCCGGAAGCCACGACTCACGCTTCACCATCGCTATCGCAAAACCGGCAACCTGAAACGGACAAGCCCGAAATCAACGACGAGCTATTTGCCGGCCTGTTGGCTGATATGGGCAAATTTGCCGCTGTCCCGGAAGAAAATGATGCGGCAGCCATTCCGCATGCGGAACAGCAATCGGCAGCGCAGTGGCTGGGCGATGCCGGCAAAAGCAGCCTGCCTGAGGAGCCGGTCATGGCGGAGGATATGGCGTTGCATCCGACCCTGCCTGTCGAGCGGTTTGAAACGTATATCGATGCGGTCGAATTCCAGGCCGGCGATGATATGAACACAATCCTGTCCGGTGACGAAAGTGGCGGCGATCGCGGCACAACCACCGGAGAAGTGCCGGCCGCCGACTTCGCGGCAATACTGCGGAATACGCTGCTTATCGCAGAGCCCGCCATTGCGGTTGAGGAAGGTAGCGAACCCACAGTCTACGACGATCTGGACGAACAACTTCTACCCGTGTTCATCGAGGAAGCCGATGAATTGGGCCCCAGGATCGGCGAGGGGCTGCGCCTGTTGCGCGAATCCCCGCTGGATGAACTGCAGGTGCAATCATTAAAGCGCCTGCTGCATACCATGAAAGGCAGTTCGCGCATGGTAGGCGCGATGCGTATCGGTGAAATTGCCCATGAAATGGAAGGCCGCGTGGCGGCTTCGCACCAGCGTGGTCAGGCGGGATATTGGGATACGCTGGAAAGTGATTATGACCGGATCACCGCCTTGCTCGAGGAATTGCGCGGTGGCAAGCCCGCGGCCGAAATCATGCAGGTGAAAATTCCTGCCGCTACCCCATTCAGGCGCGCAGCGGATCAGCCTGCCGGTTTGGAGCGCAGAGCTGACCGGCGAGGGGAACCGGGCGCTGCGCTCGGCAACATGTTGCGTGTCCGCGCCGACGTGGTGGACAGGTTGGTTAATGAAGCCGGTGAAATCAGCGTGGTCCGTTCGCGCATGGAAACCGAGATGCGCGTCTACAAGGAGGGCTTGCTGGAATTGACTGCCAGTGTTGCACGGTTGCGCCAGCAGTTGCGGGAGGTTGAAATTCAGGCTGAAAGCCAGATGCAGGCGCGGGTCTCGCTGGCAAAAGATCACGCGGATCAGTTCGACCCACTCGAATTCGACCGGTTCACCCGCCTGCAGGAATTGACGCGCTTCATGAACGAGAGTGTGCATGACGTGCAAACCGTCCAGCAATCCATGCTGGAGCACCTGAATGAAACCGCCGCTTCGATGCTGGCACAAGGGCGGCTTAGCCGCGAGCTGCAGCAGGGTTTGATGAATGTGCGCATGGTATCGTTCGACAGTATTGCAGATCGCCTGTACCGCATCGTGCGGCAAACCGGCAAGGAACTGAACAAGCGCGCCAACCTTGAGTTGCAGGGCACGAATGTGGAGCTGGATCGCAGCGTGTTGGAAAAAATGATTGCGCCGTTCGAGCACCTGCTGCGCAACTCCATAGTGCACGGCCTGGAAAGCGAGCAGTTGCGCGCGCAGAGCGGCAAGCATCCGATCGGCGAGATTCGCCTGAACTTGCGTCAGGAGAGCAATGAAGTCGTGTTTGAGTTCAGCGATGACGGGGCCGGCTTGAATTTTGCGAAATTGCGCGAGAGAGCCATAATCAACGGCACGCTGCAGGCAGGTGAACAGTTGAGCGAGGATCAATTGACCCAATTGATCTTCACGCCCGGACTTTCCACGGCGACTGAAGTCACAGAGATTGCAGGACGCGGTGTTGGTATGGATGTGGTTCGTAGCGAGATATCGGCGCTGGGCGGACGCATCGATGTCAGCTCAAGGAGCGGGCAGGGTACAAGTTTTGTCATTCATTTGCCGCTGACACTTGCAGTCTCGCAGATATTGCTGGTGCGTGCCGGTGAAACAAACTACGGCATCCCTGCCACGATGATCGAACAAGTCCAGCAGGTGAAATTGGCGGATATGGAGTCCTTGCACAGCGCCGGGCAAATCGAATGGCGGGACGCCATCTATCCTTTGCACTACTTGCCCCATATTCTTGGAAAACAGGATGCGGACGAGGAAAATTTGCCGCGGAACGCAATTCTGCTGTTGCGCAGCGGTGAACAAAGAATTGCTTTGCATGTTGACGAGTTTCTGGGCAAGCAGGAAGTCATGGTGAAAAATATCGGCCCGCAACTGGCGAGAATGCCATGGGTAGCCGGTGCAACGGTGCTGGGCAGCGGCGGGGTGTTGCTGATCCTGAACCCGATCCAGTTGGCGCAGCGTAGCGGCGTCACCGGGAAGTCAGGCAAGGCGGCCAGCGTCAAGCCGCTTGTTACCCAGCCCTTGATCATGGTGGTTGATGATTCCCTCACCGTGCGCAAGATCACCACGCGCATGCTGCTGCGTGCCGGCTATCAGGTGATTACCGCAACGGACGGCGTCGATGCGCTGGAAAAACTGGCGGAATTCACTCCCGATGTGATGCTTCTGGATATCGAAATGCCGCGCATGGACGGATTCGCGCTTGCAAAACATTTGCGTCGTGATCCCAAAACTCTTGATCTGCCGATTATCATGATCACCTCCCGTACGGCAGCCAAACATCGTGAATACGCGATGCAACTGGGCGTCAATACCTATCTTGGAAAGCCCTACCAGGAAGATGTCCTGTTGCAGAATATCGCCGACTTTATGGCCGTGCATAAATAGGCGGGGGTGTTAAATCCCGAATAGCACTGACCCCCCCCGAAAACTTGTTGGCTGGCGGACCTGGTAAATTTAAATCCTGCTGATCAAGTTCCAGAATACTAAAGAACGCAATGAAAAAAGATACCTATTCGGTTGAAGTGATCGGCTTCAACCAGACCGAGCTGATGGCGTTGACCAGCGTGTTCGACCTGTCTTCGCGTCGCGTGCCGAAGTTTGCGCGGCATAATGCGTTCGAAATACCCCCGGATATTCTTCTGGTCGATGCGAATGACATCGCGGCAGTCAGGTTGCTGGGCGAACGTAATGCGTCGGGCGTCATCCCGACGATCATGGTTGGCGACTCAAACCGCGGAACCGGCTGGCCCCTCCTTGCGCGCCCGATAAGATGGATGAAACTCTTTCAGGCGTTTGACGTTGCGATCGGATCGCGGCCAAGCGAAACACCGGCACCTGCATTGGCACCCGGCACGGCAAGACCCTTGGGCGCGGCAAAAAGTCCGGACATGCAACCGGATGCCGGGATCGAAGAAGCTGCCTTGCAGATTCCCGCCGCAAAAGCACAAATGTCGGCAGGCGAGATTTCCGGTGTCTGGCGCGCGCAAAATCCCCGGATCGAATCCGTGCTGGTGGTGGATGACAACCTGACAGTGCGGGAATTCATGAAGAATAAACTGGCCCCGTTCAATTTCAACGTGGACTATGCCGAGAACGGCGAACAAGCGATCGGTTTTACCGGACAGAAACATTACACCTGTATTTTTTTGGATGTCGTCATGCCGGGGATAGACGGATACCAGGTGTGCAAACTGATCAAGTCCAATAGGTCCGCACAAAAATCGGCGGTCGTTATGCTGACCAGCAAGGACTCGCCTTTCGACAAGATCCGCGGCTCGATGTCAGGTTGCGATGCCTATCTCACCAAGCCGGTCGACGAAGAAAAGTTGCTAGCAACGATAGCCAGGTTTCTGCGGCTCAATTGATCATGAATATCTGCAGCGCATTATGATCCGGCGGGCTAATTCCGGCCCGGAGCGACAGAAGTACCTTAACTGCCCGGGGGATTCGGCTGGTCTGAAAAACGGCGGGTAGCGGATGCAAACGGGAACGGGAAACGTGCTGTGCGTACAGGGCAATACGCCGATATAATCAATTTGCAATATATTTAATTTCTGACAAGTGCCACAGATGAATTCTGTCCAATCTATAGATATAAATGTTCTAAAGTCGCAGGTCGATGCCGAAATTGCAGCTCGCCTGCTTGTTGAAGCTGAACACGCGCTCCACATCCATCGCCGGGGATTTCAAGTCGGGGACCTCAGGTTGCTCGTGAGCATGGAGAGTGCCAGCGAAGTGGTGGCTATGCCGCCGCTGTTCCGCCTGCCCGGAGCGCCCCGCGGAGTAAAAGGCCTGGTGAATCGCCATGGACGGGTGGTGCCGGTGATAGACATGGCCGACCTGTTTGGCGTCCGTCACGAAGGCGCGGAGAACCCGTGGTTGCTGGTGTGCGGGCGCGGGGACGGGGCAGTGGGGATAACCACCAGCAGCCTGCCGGAACGCAAAAAATTCGTGGACGATGACCGCGTCAGCCTTGCGGAAATCGGCCATCCCATTGCCGCTTGCGCCAAGGGTGCGTACAGGGAGGGACGGGATATCTGGATCGACCTTGATACCGACGCGTTTTTCGATTCGGTTTTTCTTGTCGAGCCTGCGCCCCTCTGACACCTTTGATGACCGCAATATTCGTGCTCGACAACCACATTCCGCATCGGGGCGCAGCGACAGGCTGCGCCCTGAAATTTTGATTGGCATTTCAGGAGAAAGTCATGTTTGCAACTGTACGCGCCAAATTGATAGCCTTTAGCTTCGTCTCGCTGTCGTTCACCATCCTGGTGAGCGCGGCAGGCTACTGCGTAACGTCCTGGCTGGGCGATGTTGTCTCTCGTACACAGGATAATTTCGGTGCGATCAATACCCAATTGCAGCTGAACCAGGTTCTCGAACAGGCGCAAAGCGAAGTGCTGCAGATCGTGCGCGAGGCCAAAATCGGCAATACGGTGACTTACGGTGAGGCATTAAAAAGCCTGGATGGCACCCTCAAGTCACTCAGCGGCATCGTTATACAGATGAACTCCGAAGCATTTCCGGAAAAAACCCGGCAGGCGGTCGGGATTATTCGCGCGGGGGCGGATGATTTTGCAAAATCGGCGCGCAGTGTCGCAACTCAAGCACTGGCAGGTGGTGCGGGCACCGATGTCCAGCTAACCGAGTTCACCGACAAGTTCAGCAAGCTGAAAGCAGCCCGGACAACGCTGAACGCCCTGATTGCTGCCGATGCCGGGGATTTTCGCAAAAACGCGGAACAGACCATGAAAATCGAAAGCACCGCTTATATCGCCGGGGCTGGTGTGGTATGCGTGCTGCTTGTGTTCCTTGCCACCTACGTTTATCGGGGCATCTCGAATCCGTTGAATCACTTGTTGTCGGGGATCAGAAAAGTCGAGAGCGGTGTTTACGAGGTGCGCATGAATATGCGTAAGCGTGATGAGCTTTCGGCAGTCGGACGCGCATTCGACAAGTTGCTGGATGAGCGTATCGCGTCTCTCAAATCCACAGTGAGTGAAAATGAACGTCTTAACAATTCCGTGATCGGGCTGTTTTCAGCCATGGGCGCATTGGCACAGAAGGATTTGACGGTTCGTGCGCCGGTGACAGACGACATCATCGGCACCCTGGGTGATGCGATCAACCAGCTGACCGATGTCACTGCAACCGTGTTGCATCATGTGACCAAGGTTGCGGGAGTTGTGGAGGATGCATCCGAGCGCATGAAACAACAGTCGGATGTGGTGAACGAGATGGCCAAGGAGGAGGATGTCATCGTCGTGAGGCTGATTTCCAACCTTGAAACCGCGATGGCCTCGATAGGCGAGGTGGCGATATTTGCCAGGGATTCGAACCGGGCCGCGGCGGAGGCCACCAAGTCCACGGAAAGCGCGATGGAGACGGTGCAGGCAACACTGAGCGGTATGAATGCCATTCGCGAAACCATTTCGGAAATGGAAAAACGCATCAAGCGTCTCGCCGAACGTTCCCAGGAGATATCCCAGATTGTCAACCTGATCAATACCATTTCCGAGCGCACCCACGTGCTATCGCTCAATGCCGCGATGCAGGCCGCGATGGCTGGAGAGGCGGGGCGCGGATTTGCTGTGGTGGCGGAAGAGGTTCAGCGCCTTGCGGAGAATTCGCGCCAGGCCACCGGGCAAATTGCCAAACTGGTTCAGAACATACAGGTCGAAACCAACGATACCATTGCAACGGTGAACAAGACCATCGAGCAGGTGATCAAGGAATCCGAACTGGCGCACAACGCCGGCGAAAGGATGCGCGAGACGCATGAGGCCACGGCGCGGCTGGTGCGATTGGTTGCCACGATTGCCAACAGTTCCGCTGAGCAGACCAAGATTGCCGTGGTGTTGCGCGCCGCCGCGGATGAGATCGCACAGTTCACCGAGAAAACTGCCGAACAGCTGGTTGCACAAAACCAGAGTGCCGCGAGCCTCGTGTCGGCATCGCAGAAATTGGTGAGTGCGATTTCGGTGTTCAAGTTGCCGTCCACATTGGAAACGGAAAGTGAACAAACCCAGATTTTTATCCGCTGAACCAGTCAGCGGAGTATGGGCTCATAATTAAACCCCTATGGCTATAGAAGCGCTCACCCCGTTTTTTTCCGAAATGCGCAAGGAGCTTGCGCAAACCACCGCAGATTTCGAGCGCTGGACAAATGCAATAGCCACTGCCGCCGATGACGATCCGCGGTTGATGGAAGCATTGGAAGATTACGCCACCCAGCTGGAGCGTATCGGCCAAACAGCCGAGCTGATCGGCCTGGCCGGGTTGGGCGCCTGGTGCGCCGCATTGAACGGGATATTGCCCGGCATCATTTTTCTGCAGGGGGATGTCCGTGCGCTGGCCTGCCGGCATCTGGCCGTCTGGCCGGTATTGGTAGACGGGTATTTGCAGGATCCCGCAAATTTCAACGCATCGATGGAGCTTGCCGAGTACTTGTCGAATCCATTGTTTGCGCAATCTTTTGGCGAGTCTGCCAGACTGGATTTGATCGAATTGCTGACTACTCCGCCGCTCGAACCGGAGGAACTGGTGGCACAGCTTGACGGGGCCGATACGCCCGCCAGCGTGAGTATCGAAGACATATCCCTTGCCGTGCCGGAGAATGCAGACCGCGAAGTTTATGACGCATTTTTGGACGAGGCTCCGGGCAGCGTGGAGCAGTTCGCGGTGCTGACTTCGAGGATCGCGGCGGGGGATGCGGATATTGACGACATGCGCAGCGCCAAACGAATCGCGCATTCGTTCAAGGGATCGGCCAGCATCGTCGGGATACGAGGAATAGCGGCACTTGGACACCATACCGAAGACGTGCTTGAATACTTCGAAAAGAATCCGGTAAAGCCCCCGCGCGCACTTGGCCGGTCTCTGGTTATGGCAAGCGATTGCCTCGCGCAAATGGTGGGCTATCTTCGCGGTGACGAGGATCAGCCCGAGAATTCATTTGAAGTTTTGAATCAGATCGTGGCCTGGGCAAACAAAGTCAAATCGGGCGACATTGCCAACATGACCGACGATGGCGATGTCGAGGTTCAGCCGGCATCACCCGATGTGCCGCAACCGGAAGTCACCTCCGCCCCCGCACCGGAAATCGAAGCACAGGCAACGCTGCGTGTGCCGGTCAATACCGTGGATGAAATTTTCAGGCTGGTTGGCGAGATGACCGCAGTAATCGCCAGGGTTGAATCGCAGGTGGCGAATTTGACTGCCCGCGCAGCCGCGTTGCTATCGCACAATTATGCGCTCCGGCAACAGGTAACCGACATTGAGAAGATAGTGATGTTGCGCGGCCTGTCGCTGGCACGGACCGATTCCGGAAAAGACGGGTCTTTCGATCCGCTGGAACTGGACCGCTACACAGAGTTGCATGGCGTTACCCAGGCCTTGGTCGAGGTTACCGCCGATGCCCGCGAAATGACGGGCAGCCTTGAAGCCGGCGTGTCCAGCTTGCGCAGCGAGGTTGTGCAACAGGCCAACATCAACAAGGAACTCCAGTATCAGGTCGCGGCAACGCGGCTTGCCCCGGCTAGCGTTTTGACAGCGCGCCTGATGCGCAATGTTCGACAGACTTGCCAGCAAACGGGAAAACAGGCACGGCTGGTAATTACCGGCGGCGAAATCCAGATAGATGGCGATGTGCTTAACAAGCTGGCTGATCCGCTGCTGCATATCCTGCGTAATGCGGTTGATCATGGCATCGAATTACCCGAGGAAAGAACAATTGCAGGAAAGCCGCCGGAAGGCATGGTCAAACTTGATTTTTCCCGGCAGGGATCCGGAATTATCGTCACCATCCGCGATGATGGTCGGGGCCTGGATTATGTCCGTATCCGCGCCAAGGCGGTCGAACGGAATCTGATACGCGAGGAACAACAACTCACTTACCCTGAACTTGCCCGTCTGGTCCTGCTGCCGGGATTTTCAACCCGGGATCAGGTCAATGAAATTTCCGGGCGTGGAGTGGGCCTGGATGTGGTGGCATCTCGCCTGGCTAATATCAAGGGAACGGTAGAGCTCGGCTCGGAGCCGGGAAACGGATGCGAAGTCGTATTGCGCTTCCAGGCATCGCTGGTGACACAGCACACCTTGCTGGTTGAGGCGGGGGAACAGGTCTTTGCCATTCCAATTCATTACATCAAGGAAGCGTTCCCCGCCGGACTGGGCAGGATCCATTACGCTGAAACCGCCGGAGAAAAAAATACAGGCAGTGCCGGCTGGCAATTCATAATGCGGGACGAGAGTTTTCCGCTGCATGATCTGTCCCTGCTGACCGGCTATCCTTCCCCGCCGCCGGGCTCTGAACGGTTTGCCGCCATGCCTAAAGTCCTGATCCGCACAATAGACGGCATCAAGGCGATCCTGGTCGACAAACTCATCGACAGCCGCAGCGTAATGGTAAAGAGCATGGGAAAATATCTGCCCCGTGTGCACGGCCTCTCCGGCGTGACCATACTGGGCGACGGTTCTCTGGTGCCGCTGCTCAACGTTCCGGAATTGCTTGCCTCGCCGATCGCAGTTAAGGCCGCCGCCGATCTGGCCGCGGCCGCCCGTCGCCATGTGCGCAGAATACTGGTTGTGGACGATTCGCTTTCCGTACGCAGGGGACTGATGCAGCTACTTCAGGATGCAGCCTATGAAGTCAAGGGTGCGGGAGATGGCATGGAGGCGATTCGCGTGCTTAAATCCTTCGATCCGCACATAATCTGCACCGATCTGGAAATGCCCAACATGAATGGCATGGAACTCGCACAGCATTTGCGCCTGGAAAAGACCACCCGGCACCTGCCCATCATCATGATCACTTCACGTTCGACAGAAAAGCATCGCGAGCAGGCCCGGCGCGCCGGGGTCGATATCTACCTGACCAAGCCTTATACCGATACTGATTTGCTGCGGCATGTGCATGCTGCCCTGCAAGCCGGCAGCGCCCATGAGAAGGCTGCACCGGCTTGAATTTCTCGCGATATTCTTCCGCTGTGACCGGTTGCGAAAACCCGCTCCCGGCCGGTTTCCCGTGCGGCAAACGCGGTAACATTCGGTTGTTACACCAACTTAAACACGTTAGTATTTGACGCGATGGTGCAAGGCTTCGCGGGGCCGGGTTCGTATCCCGGGGGATAACAAATTGTGTGCGGGAAAACGAGTGGAATTCAGGAAATGACAAGCATTAAAAATTACTCCCGCCTTGCCGCAGCCGGTGCATTGATTAGCGGCATCTTGCTGGGAGGGGACGTAATACTGTATCTGCACAATTCAAGATATCTGCTGGCCGATGTGCTGGTGTTCTTGACCATGCTGGTGTGTTTGGGCTATCTGGTCAGGCAAGCCGGCGAAAATTTCAGGAACGCGTCAGATTCGTTATCATCGAGCGGGCACGAGTTCCTCCAGGAGAGCAGTGCCTTTCACGTGCAGCTGGGCAATGAGATATCCGAACAACTCAGCTCGGCACACACCGAATTGGGCAACACGCAGGCGATACTCAATGATGCCATATCCAGGCTGGTAAGCAATTTCATCGCGATTTCCGACGGAGTGCGCGATCTTTCCCGCCATACCAATGATTTCAGCAAACAGATCCAGGACCTGGCAGCCGATGTCGGGCGCTCTCTGGCGGTTCCGGAATATCCCGGCAGCAACCCTGCGGAAAGCAATGCTGCGTTGGCAGCGGAATCCAGTCGGCATATTCAGGCCATGACGGCGTACCTGAATTCTTTCAATCAAATCGTGGCTGATAATGCGCTTGAGCTTAATATGATCAGCGCCAATGTGGAACAGAATGTGCTGGTGGTCATATCCACCCTGCAGTTTCAGGATATGAGTTCACAGCTGATTGAGCACGCCAGAATGCGCATGGCCGCACTGCAGGAGGTGGCAAGTGAAATGGGCAAGGGCAAAGGCAAATCGGGCAGCCCGACACACAAGGAGTATATGGAGCAAATCGCCGCCTATAATCTCCTGCTGGACAAATACGTTGTGTCGCTGAACAGGCAGAAAGCCAATCCTGTCGCGCAGAAAAACTTTGGCACGGGCGATATAGAATTGTTTTAGTTTTGGGAAGCATGGCAATGGCCGACGGCATTTTTTGGTAATTAATGCCCTGGTTCAGTACTCTGGAATTACCATTTTAACTATACATTCTGAGCGGGAAAAAATGGCGAAAACTATTTTGGCTGTTGATGACTCCACCTCCATTCGTCAGATGGTGGCTTTTACCCTTAAATCTGCCGGCTATGCCGTCATTGAGGCGGCTGACGGCCAGGAAGGGCTGGACAAGGCCGGGGCCAATGCCATCGATCTGATACTGACTGACCAGAACATGCCAAGGATGGATGGCTTGGCGCTGATCAAAGCGTTGCGGGCGCTTCCCCAGTTCGTGTCCACGCCGATACTGATGTTGACCACCGAATCCAGTGACGACATGAAAAATCAGGGCAGGGCGGCCGGAGCGACGGGCTGGCTGGTCAAGCCGTTCGACCCGCATAAATTGCTGGAGGTGGTCAAAAAGGTGATTGGCTGATGTCACCGCCTGCAAACTGATGCCTGTCCCAGCCGGAGTTCCCGGAATGAAAACCCCATGGAAGAGCCTATGTCCATCGACATGAGCCAGTTCTACCAGGTATTTTTTGACGAGGCCGCCGAACATCTCGCGAGCATGGAGAGTCTGTTGCTTGCGTTCGATCCGGATGCGCCGGATGCGGACCAGCTAAATGCAATTTTCCGTGCTGCCCATTCCATAAAAGGGGGCAGCGGCACTTTCGGTTTTACCGATATGGCCGATGTGACCCATATTCTGGAAACGTTGCTGGACCGCATACGCAAAAATGAGATTGCACTCACGCGCGGAATGGTGGACGCAATTCTGCACGCGGGCGATGTGCTGCGTGGCTTGCTGGAGGCGCACCAGAATGGAACTGTTGCCGACGAAGCGGCCTCCATGGAGATTTGCGCAACATTGGAGCGCCTGGCCAATAATTCAGGCGGGGCTCCCGCGGTGGGAAGTGCCCATCCGCCCGCCGCAAAGACGCATACTTCCGTGCGGCATGTTTACAGAATCCGGTTTGCCAATTCGCCCGGCATCTTTCCTGACCGGCTTCACCTCGAGAATTTGCTTGATGACCTGGGCAATCTGGGCAAGATCGAAAATAAAATAATTACCGATGATGCGGTGGATTTGTCACTGACCGCTTACGCATCCGAAGCGGATTTGCGCGAGATATTCTCGTTCTTTCTAAAGCCGGAACAGCTTGCAATTTCGGTCCGGGAGACCATCCCCGACAACGCGGTCGGTGTCGGGCAGGGATACGGCCTTTTTGATGAATCGTACCCGGTCAGTGCGGATGGCGAGGGCTATGGTTTTTTCGTGGAACCCGGGGCGATAAAATCGGGTAGGGAAAATGCTCAGGGTTATGGTTTCTTCGAAGAACCCGTATCCCGGATCCAGCCGCCGCCCCGGTTGGATGCGCGGCACGATGACGTCCCCGGCCGCCGTGCTGCGGACAGGGTTTCTGCAGTAACAGGAAGCGACACTTCCATCCGTGTCAGCGTGGGCAAAGTGGATGCGATGATCAATCTGGTCGGGGAGCTGGTCATCACCCAGTCCATGCTGGCGGAAATCGTATCCAGTATGGACCCGGTGTTGCACGAACAGCTGATCAATGGCTTGGCGCAGCTCGAGCGCAACACCCGCGACCTGCAAGACTCGGTGATGTCGGTGCGCATGATGCCGATCAGCCTGGTATTCAACCGCTTCCAGCGTGTGGTGCGGGACAGTGCAGGCAAGCTCAACAAGAAGGTGCAACTCAAAATCATTGGTGAGAGTACCGAGCTGGACAAGGGACTGATCGAAAAAATCAGCGACCCGCTCACCCATCTGGTGCGCAACAGCCTGGATCACGGTATCGAACTTCCCGGGGACCGTGTCGCCAGGGGCAAGGACCCGCAAGGCACCATCACACTGCGTGCCGCTCATCAGGGCGGCAATATCGTCATTGAGGTGTCGGATGACGGGGCGGGCTTGAACCGCGAGCGGATACTGGCAACAGCCAGGGAGAATGGCATATCCGTCAGTGACGGCATGAGCGATGAAGATGTCTGGAAATTGATTTATGCCCCCGGCTTTACAACAGCAATCGCCATCACGGATGTTTCCGGGCGCGGCGTGGGCATGGACGTGGTGAAAAGAAATATCGAGGGTATCGGCGGCCGTGTCGATGTAACATCCCGGCAGGGAAAAGGCAGCACCGTCGCTATCCGCCTGCCGCTGACATTGGCGATTCTGGATGGCTTGTCTGTGGCCGTGGGCGAGCAGATATATATCATTCCGCTCGGCTTCATCATAGAGTCGTTCCGGCCCGGGGCCGGCGATATCAATGAAGTCGGCGGGCAAGGCAAGTTGGTACAAGTGCGGGGCGAATATCTGCCGATCATTACGCTGCATAAAGTGTTCAATATCAAACCAAAAATAACCGATCCCTGCGAAGGGATACTGGTGCTGCTGGAAACGGAAGGCCGGAAGGTCGCCCTGTTCGTGGACGAACTGGTAGGGCAGCATCAGGTGGTAATCAAGAGCCTGGAAACCAATTACCGCAAGGTGGATGGCGTGTCCGGAGCCACGATCATGGGTGATGGACGGGTCGCCATGATCATGGACGTGAGTTCGCTGGTCAAATTGTCGCAGCGGTTCATGTCGCGGGAGCATGGGGATTAGCTTGGCGAAACTTTCGCTACCGGGCAAATTCTCTCCGCGAGATGAAGGCGACCTGAAGGCGATAATTTTTCAAATTTTTAAATAGCAGGAGGAGATGCCATGCAATCTGATCAGGAACCGGGAGCGGCGGGATCCGGTCGCGAGCTGCTGACCTTCACGCTGGGCGCCGAGGAATACGCCATCGACATCCTCAAGGTGCAGGAGATCCGCGGCTACGATGCGGTGACGAGCATCGCCAACACCGCCGAATTCATCAAGGGCGTGATCAACCTGCGCGGCAGCATCGTGCCCATCGTGGACATGCGTATCAAATTCAGGCTGGGCCGGGTCAGCTACGACGAAACCACGGTGGTGATCATCCTGAACGTGGCGAACCGGGTGGTGGGCATGGTGGTGGACGGCGTGTCCGACGTGCTGACGCTGAAAGCGGAGCAGATCAAGCCGGCCCCGGAATTCGGGGCCGGCATGGACACCCGCTACCTGCAGGGCTTGGGCACGGTGGACGAGCGCATGCTGATCCTGGTGGACATCGAGAAGCTGATGACCAGCCGCGAAATGGAACTGGTCGAGGCGGCAGAATCCGCCGCCTAAATTGCCCGCATCAAGTTTCAAAATCATTGCTTAAGTCGGGGGGAAGTATGTCGCTGGGGAATCTGAAAGTAGGAGTGCGCCTGGGCTTGGGCTTTGGTGTAGTGCTGGTGCTGATGGTCATGCTGGCAGGCTTGGGCCTGTCGCTGATGGCGAAAATACAGGACAAGATGGACGGCGTTACCCAGGACAACATGGTGAAAATAGCACGTCTATATGCCATGCGCGGAGATTTGAACACCATTTCAATTGCGGTGCGCAATATCGCGTTGATCCTCGAAGAGGAGGGTGTGGAGGCGCAAGCCGCACTCATCACCAAGGCACGGGCAGAATATGACGAAAATGCCAGGCTATTGAATTCGATGATCAAGAATGAATCCGAGATGGCGCAGCTTGCGAAAATCGCGGAAGCTCGAAACCAGACCCAGCCGCAGATCGATAAAGCCATCCGGTTGGGCAGAGACAGCAAAAAATTCGAGGCGACACAGGTTCTGATCTATGAAGTTCAGCCTAACCAGGACAAGTGGCTGGCAGAGCTGTCCGAAATGATTTCATCCCAGGAGCAAGATACTGCAAAAAGCGTGGAGTCGGCCCACACGGCCTATTTCACCGCGCGCGTGATGGTGATTTCACTGGCGGCCATAGCGCTGCTGCTGGGAGCATTCATCTCCTGGCTCATCACCCGCAGCGTCGTAGTGCAACTCGGCGGAGAACCGGCTTATGTCGCCGAAGTGGTCAAGCGCGTGGCGGATGGAGACTTGGCGGTTGAAGTAAGCACCAGGGGAAGCGACAACAGCAGCATGCTGTTCGCAGTCAAGGACATGATCAACAAACTTACCGGCATCGTCGGCAAGGTGCGCAATACCACCGATTCCATCAGCACTGCCGCGCAGGAAATTGCCGCGGGCAACAGCGACCTGTCGCAGCGCACCGAAGAACAGGCCTCCAGCCTGGAAGAGACCGCCTCCAGCATGGAAGAGCTGACCTCGACCGTGAAGCAGAACGCAGAGAACGCCAAGCAGGCCAAACAACTGGCGGTCAACGCCTCGGATATCGCCGCCAAAGGCGGCCAGATGGTGGACGACGTGGTGCGGACCATGGCCCTGATCAGCGCCAGCTCGGGGAAGATCGCCGACATCATCGGCGTCATCGAAGGCATCGCCTTCCAGACCAACATCCTGGCGCTGAACGCCGCCGTGGAAGCGGCGCGCGCCGGCGAACAGGGGCGCGGCTTCGCGGTAGTGGCATCCGAGGTGCGCAACCTGGCGCAACGCTCGGCGGCGGCGGCCAAGGAAATCAAGGTCCTGATCGACACCTCAATGGACAAAATCTATGCCGGCTCGAAACAGGTGGACCAGGCCGGGGCCACGATGCATGAAGTCGTCGATGCGGTGAAGCGCGTCACCGATATCATGGCCGAGATCTCGGCGGCCTCGAGCGAGCAGAGCGCGGGCATAGAGGAAGTCAACCAGGCGATCGTGCAAATGGACGACATGACGCAGCAGAACGCCGCGCTGGTGGAACAGGCGGCCGCCGCTGCCGAGGCGATGCAGGGGCAGGCGGAAGCATTGAAACAAGCGGTAGACGTGTTCAAGCTGCAGGCGGGCGGTGAAGAATTCCGGATGGCTGTTGCAAATCCCGTTAAACCTGCGGTTATTGCAATTCCACGGGCCGCCCGGTTGGCTGCACTGACCCAACAGGGGAAGGGGCGAAGAGTGGCCGAAATTAAAGACGGCAAGGATGACCGGGACGGGGAGTGGCGCGAGTTCTAATCTCGCTAAAACTTGCCAGTCCGTGTAAACTTTGGCCGGTGCAATGGCGTGACAATCTGTCATGAAAACTGCCTGAATTGTTAAGACAGAATTGAGGATGCAATCCGATTCGCCGGGCAGGATGAGTCGCCGCGATCCGGGTTACTCTGGCCACTATGGCGGAATGTATATTGGTGATACTGGATATATTCGATTCTTCCGGGACTGGCACAATGCCCGGGGGTTCATGAAGAAAATATTTAGCCTGTACCCCGCGAATTTTTGCGGGGTTATTTTTTGCGCATTCAGTCCGGGGTGTTATGACCATTAAGCTGCAAACCAGCGACGGGCGCGAACGTGAATTCGTGTTCACCGAGGAGAACTTCAAAAGAATTTGCAAGCTGATTTACGAGCATGCCGGTATTTCGCTGAAGCCATCCAAACAGCACATGGTTTATAGCCGTCTGGCACGCCGCTTGCGCGCGACGGGGGTCAATAATTTCAAGGATTATCTGGCGTTGCTGGAAGGCAACGATGCAGAGTGGCAGGCATTCGTCAATTCGCTAACCACCAACCTGACCTCGTTCTTTCGCGAACCCCACCATTTCCCGATTTTGGCGGAGCATGTCGCCAGGCAAAGGGGAAAACACAAGGTTGTTCTTTGGTGCTCGGCCGCCTCGACCGGCGAGGAGCCATACTCGATGGCGATGACGCTGGCAGACACATTTGGCGGCTTTGCGCCCGACATTTCCATTATCGCCACTGATGTGGATACCAGTGTGCTGGCGACAGCGGACGCCGGAATTTATCCTGTCGAGCGTGTCGGAAAGCTTTCCGAGGCAGTGGTAAAACGACACTTCCTCATGGGAACCGGAAAGCAATCGGGGTTCGTCAGGGTAAGGCCCGAATTGCGTGCCATGATAACTTTCATGCAGGTTAATTTACTCAATGATGTCTGGCCGATACGCGGTCCTTTGGATGCGATATTTTGCCGCAATGTGATGATCTATTTCGACAAGGCAACGCAGCTCAGGATACTGCAGCGTTTCGCCCCCCTGCTGCAGCCGGACGGACTGGTCTTCTCCGGGCATTCGGAAAGCTTATACAATGCAAAACACCTGTTCAAGTCGCGCGGCAAGACGGTGTATGAGTTGACTGATTCCGGAGCTCATGCGTACCGGCAGGCTAAAAAATAATTGATTGCCCTGAAGATGGGGCAGAGAGGGTGTTCCGCTATGTCCAGGGAAGGTTATGAAGAGATATTGTCTCCGCATCTGTATTTTGACCGCGAACATAATACCGAGGCGGCCAAGATACTTCCCGGGGAATACTATGCAACAGCGCGGAACATGGTATTGGTCACGGTTCTGGGTTCCTGCGTTTGCGCGTGCATACGCGACAAGGTCAATGGAATCGGCGGAATGAACCACTTCATGCTGCCGCATAGCGGACAGGACCGCAACAATCCGCTTGGCGCATCGGCACGCTATGGCGCTTATGCGATGGAAATACTGATAAACCAGTTGCTCAAGATGGGTGCAAAACGGAGTAACTTTGAGGCCAAGGTGTTCGGCGGAGCCTCGGTGCTGAGGGGCTTTACCGTCAACAATGTGGGCGAACGCAATGCCGAATTCGTCACGCAATTTCTAAAGACGGAAAAAATACCTGTTGTCGCCCAGGATATGCTGGATGTCAATCCGCGCAAAGTGTATTACTTTCCCGCTACCGGTTTGGTCAGGGTGAAGAACCTGAAGCAGGTGCATAACGATACGATCATCAGCCGTGAGGCGGAATACAACACGCGCCTGCAATATGCCAAATTGGAAGGTGATGTGGAGCTGTTTGATTGACTCCCCCCTGCCTTGATCCATGTGACATGCCGGGACTCTTTACGCGAATATGCCCATGAAAAATCGCAAGCTGAAGGTGTTGGTGATCGACGATTCCGCACTGATACGCAGCCTGATGAAGGTGATCATCAATCGCGAAAAGGATATGGAGTGCGTCGGCACCGCACCCGATCCCCTGTCGGCGCGGGAAATGATCATGGAGCGCAATCCGGACGTGCTGACACTGGATGTGGAAATGCCCGGGATGGGCGGGCTGGATTTTCTTGAAAGGCTGATGCGCTGGCGTCCGATGCCGGTGCTGATGATTTCCACGCTGACGGAACAGGGTTCTGACATAACTCTGCGTGCGCTGGAATTGGGCGCGGTAGACTTTATCTCCAAGCCGAAACTGGGTATTGCCGATGGCATGGAAAAGTCGGCAGGCGAGATTACCGAAAAGATACGCGCAGTCGCACAGGCGCGGGTGCATAAGACGACCGCGCTGGCAACCCAGGAAAACTTTTCCGCGGATGTGATTCTGCCCAGCGTTGCCGGTCGGTATTCCTCCACGGAAAAATTGATTGTCATCGGCGCATCAACCGGGGGAACCCAGGCGATCAAGGAGGTGCTGGCCAAGCTCCCTGCCGATGCGCCGGGTGTGCTGGTAACCCAGCATATGCCGGAACATTTTACCAAGTCATTTGCGAATCGCTTGGACGCTCTGTGCAAGATTTCGGTCAGGGAAGCGGCGCATAACGAGCGTGTCCTGCCGGGCCATGCCTATATTGCACCGGGAAACTCGCATTTGCTGCTCAAGCGCAGCGGCGCAAATTATCTGATCCAGCTGGATCAGGGCCCGTTGGTGAATCGTCATCGTCCATCGGTTGATGTGCTGTTTCGTTCGGCGGCCAATGTCGCGGGCGCCAACGCGACCGGAATCATTCTCACCGGCATGGGGAAAGACGGCATGCAGGGATTGCTGGAAATGAAGCAGGCAGGTTCATTTACCATCGCCCAGAACGAGGCGACCTGCGTGATATTCGGTATGCCCAAGGAGGCGATAGCTGCCGGTGCGGTGTGCGAAGTGATGCCGTTGCAGAATATTGCGCGCCGAACGATGGAAAATTTTGCCCTGACCGGCGCAAAAAACCGGCCGTATTTAGGATAGTGCACGGGTTTACCCGTGCCATTCGCGGCGGGCTTGCCATCAACCCTCATCCATTTGTGCGACCAGGCACAGAGGAGCTACAATGGCAGCATGCCGGATTTGGATTTGACCCACCACTTTTTGATCGCTATGCCAGCCATGCAGGAGGGGGTGTTTGCCGGCACGCTGACCTACATTTGCGAGCATAACGAGAACGGTGCGCTGGGCCTCGTGGTGAATCGCCCGATCAGCCTCACGCTGGGCGAGATGTTCGAGCAGGTCAACATTCCCCTGAACCAGCCCGGGCTGGTGAAGATGCCGGTGCATTTTGGCGGCCCGGTCCAGACTGAGCGGGGTTTCGTGCTGCATGACACGCCCGGGAACTGGGAATCCACGCTGCACATCAACGACAAACTGGCCTTGACCACATCCAGGGATATACTCAATGCGATGGGTGCCGGAAAGGGGCCGCGAAATGCGATTGTCACGCTGGGCTATGCGGGGTGGGACCAGGGGCAGCTGGAACACGAGATCACGGAGAACACCTGGCTGACCGTTCCCGCATCTGAACACATCCTGTTCGACCTGGCTGCTGAAGAACGGCTTGCCGCGGCGATGGAGTTGCTTGGGGTGAGCTACGCGACACTGATGGAGGATGCCGGACATGCCTGAGGGGGCCCTTGCACCACCTTCAGTTTTTGTCCCCCAGGGCACACTCCTCGGATTCGACTTCGGCACCAAACGTGTCGGTATCGCAGTCGGCAATACCCTGTTGCGCCGGGCTAGCCCCCTGACCACGATCAACGACGAGAAAACCGGCACGCGCTTCGCCAGGATCGAGGCATTGCTGAAGGAATGGCAGCCGAGCGCGCTGGTGGTCGGCCTGCCGAGCAACGATGACGGCACGCCGCACGAGGTGACGGCGCTGTGCCGCCGCTTCGCCAACCGCCTCAAGGGGCGGTTTAAATTGCCGACGATTCTGATGGATGAGCGGTATACTTCGACCGCCGCAAGCGCCCAATTGAACGAGGAGGGAATCCGCGGAGTGAAGCAAAAATCCCTGATCGACCAGTATGCCGCGCAGCAGATATTGCAGGCTTACTTTGATGAACCCTCAGCGGGAATACTCGCATGAATAATCCGCAACTGAATAAACACGGCGAACTCCAGCACCTGCTGACGACGGAGGGGCTCCCGGCGCGTATCCTGCGCGACATTCTCGATAAAGCCGCGACCTTCGTCGAAGTCAGTGATAAACGCGAGATCAAAAAAATCCCCCTGCTGCACGGCAAATCGGTATTCAATGTTTTTTTCGAGAACAGCACCCGTACCCGCACCACTTTCGAAATCGCCGCCAAGCGGCTGTCGGCCGACGTGGTCAACCTGAATATCGGTTCATCCTCGACCAGCAAGGGCGAGACATTGCTGGATACCGTGGACAATTTGTGCGCGATGCATGCAGACATGTTCGTGGTACGCCACGCGCAAAGCGGCGCGGCGCATTTCATCGCGCGCCATGTCGCGCCCGAGATACACGTCATCAACGCCGGCGACGGGCGCCATGCGCACCCCACCCAGGCGCTGCTGGACATGTACACTATCCGCCACTACAAGAAGGAATTCCACAACCTGCGTGTCGCCATCGTCGGAGACGTGCTGCATTCGCGCGTGGCGCGCTCGCAGATCCACGCGCTGACCACGCTGGGTGTGCCGGAAGTGCGCGTCATTGCACCCAAGACGCTGCTGCCGACGATGGTGGAAAATCTTGGCGTGCAGGTCTATCACGACATGGCGCTGGGCTTGCAGGATGTCGATGTGGTGCTGATGCTGCGGCTGCAGAACGAGCGCATGCAGGGCGGGGCATTGCCCTCAGCGCAGGAATATTTCAAATACTACGGCCTTACCGAAGAGAAGCTGGCGCGCGCGAAACCGGACGCGATCGTGATGCATCCTGGCCCGATGAACCGCGGCGTGGAGATAGATTCCAGCGTGGCAGACGGCAAGCATTCCGTGATTCTGCCCCAGGTGACCTTCGGTATCGCGGTGCGAATGGCGGTAATGAGCATGCTGGCGGGAGTGAAGGCATGAATATTCATATCAGGAACGGGCGACTGATAGACCCGAAGAACAACATCGACGCACAACAGGATGTGTACATCGCAGACCGGCGCATCGCGGCGATCGGCAAGGCACCCCCGGGTTTCGTTGCCGACCAGACGATAGACGCCGGCGGGCTGATCCTGATGCCGGGGCTGATGGATATTGCAGCGCGCCTGCGCGAGCCCGGTTACGAGTACAAAGCCACGCTGGAATCGGAAATGACCGCCGCGGTGGCGGGCGGCATAACTTCATTGGTGTGCCCCCCGGATACCGATCCGCCCCTCGATGAACCGGGTTTGGTGGAGATGCTCAAGCGCCGTGCGCGATCCCTGAACCAGGCGCGGGTGTTCCCGGTGGGCGCCCTGACTTACGGCCTGAAGGGTGCGGAATTAACCGAAATGAACGAGTTGGCCGAAGCCGGATGCAAAGCTTTCAGCCAGGCAGATGCACCCCTGACAGATACGCGCGTGCTGTTGCGTGCGATGCAATATGCGTCCACTTTCGGGTACCGCGTGTGGTTGCGGCCGCAGGACAGCTTTCTTGCCAAGAACGGCGTGGCGCATGATGGCGAAGTGGCAACCCGCCTCGGTCTGCCAGCCATCCCGGTGATAGCGGAAACCATCGCGCTGGCCACCGCCCTGCAACTCGCGCGTGAAACCGGCGTCATCCTGCATATCAGTCTCGTATCCAGCGCGGCCGCTGTGGACATGATCCGTTCAGCCAAAAAAGAAGGATTGAAGGTAAGCTGCGATACTTCGATTAACCATCTGCACCTTACCGAAATGGATATCGGGTACTTCGACGCCAACTGTCATCTGGTGCCCCCGCTGCGCAGCCTGCGGGACAAGGCGGGCCTGCGTGCAGGGCTGCTCGATGGCACGATAGACGCGATCTGTTCCAATCATTCACCGGTGGACGATGATGCAAAACAATTGCCGTTCGCCGAAGCCGAAGCGGGTGCAACAGGGCTGGAGTTGCTGCTGCCGCTGGTGCTGAAATGGGCGGAGCAGGAACGCGTTCCATTGCTGGATGCGCTGGCACACGTCACGATCAAGCCCGCGCAATTGCTCGGGCAAAAAATGGGGCATCTGTCGGTCGGCGCTCACGCGGATATCTGCCTGTTTGATCCGAAAATTTCATGGAAGGTGGAGCCCGCCGCGCTGAAAAGCCAGGGCAAGAATACACCGTTCAACGGTTACGAAATGCAGGGACGGGTGCGCTATACGCTGCTCGACGGACAGATCGTGTTTCAACAATAATTCGCGTCCTCGTTCGAGGACATTTGTTTTCTCTGGATGATATGAACCCACTACTCGATTTCACCGGTCTGCCGCGTTTTGCGGAGATCAAACCCGAACATGTCGCTCCCGCGATAGAGCAACTGCTTGCGGAAAATCGCGCGCTGATCGCGCGGCTGCTGAGTGATGGCACGCCGCCAACCTGGCAGGATTTTGTCGCGCCGATGGAGGATGCCAACGAGCGTTTGTCGCGTGCATGGGGGCCGGTAGGGCACTTGAACGCGGTGATGAACAGTCCCGAATTGCGCGAGGCATACAACGCCACGCTGCCCAAGATCACCCAGTATTATGCCGAGCTCGGCCAGAACCTGGCACTGTTCGACAAATTCAAGGCCTTGCACAGCAGTCCGGAATTCGCGGGGCTGGGCGCGGCGCGCAAGAAGATCATCGAGAACGAGCTGCGCGATTTCCGTCTCGGCGGGGCCGAGTTGCCGAATGCGCAGAAGGCGCGTTACCTGCAGATTCAGGAGCGTCTGGCCGAACTGTCTTCGCGCTTTTCCGATAATCTGCTCGATGCCACCAACGATTTCACGCTGGTTGTCGAGAACAAGGATGAACTGAGCGGTTTGCCGGATGACGTATTGCAGGCTGCCCGGGAAGCCGCCCAGGCCGCCGGTAAGCCCGGCTGGCTGTTCACCTTGAAAGCGCCATCCTTTATGCCGGTGATGCAATATGCCGACAGCCGAAAATTGCGCGAGCAAATGTATCGCGCTTACAGCACGCGCGCCAGCGAGTTCGGCAAACCCGAGTTCGATAACACCGCCTTGATGGATGAGATCGTCAAACTGCGCGGCGAGGAAGCACGCCTGCTCGGCTTTGCCAACTACGGCGAATTGTCGCTGGCCAGCAAAATGGCGAACTCGCCGCAGCAGGTGGTCGAGTTCATGCGCGAGCTGGCGCAGCGCGCGCGGCCTTTTGCGGAAAGAGATCTGGCCGAACTGCGCGCCTTCGCGCGCGACCGGCTGGGCTTGCCCGAATTGCTTTCCTGGGATATGAGTTATGCGGGGGAAAAATTGCGCGAGCAGCGTTACGCATTTTCCGAACAGGAAGTGAAGCAATATTTTCCCGAAGACGCGGTGCTGCCCGGCATGTTCAAGTTGATAGAAACGCTGTATGGCCTGCAGATAAAGGCATCCGCCGCGCCTGTCTGGCATCAGGATGTGCGTTTTTTCGACATCCGCAACCAGCAGGATCAGCTGGTCGGGCAGTTCTATCTCGACCTGTACGCGCGAGACAGCAAGCGCGGCGGCGCATGGATGGACGACGTGATCGCGCGGCGTCGCACCGGGAGCGGCATCCAGACGCCGGTCGCATACCTGAACTGCAATTTCTCCCCGCCGGTTGGGGGCGCAACTGTGAGCAGTGACCAGGGTCCCGCGCAGCGGGATGGGAGCGTCCGCGAATCGGTTGCAGCGGCTGCCTCAATGAACGTGAAGAACTTGCACCCTGACGGCAGACGCCCGGCAACCTTCACGCATGATGAAGTGATCACGCTGTTTCATGAATTCGGCCACGGCCTGCATCACCTGCTCACCGAAGTCGAAGACCTCGCCGTGTCCGGCATCAACGGGGTGGAATGGGATGCTGTCGAGCTGCCCAGCCAGTTCATGGAGAATTTCTGCTGGGAGTGGGATGTGGTAATGGGTATGTCGCGCAATGTGGATAGCGGCCTGCCGTTGCCGCGCGCGCTGTTCGACAAGATGCTCGCCGCGAAGAATTTCCAGAGCGGTTTGCAGACACTGCGCCAGATCGAATTCTCGATGTTCGACATGCTGATGCACAGCAACTTCGAGGCGGGCGGGGCAAAATCGATATTGCAATTGTTAGACGAAGTGCGCGCGGAAGTGGCGGTGCTGATCCCGCCAGCGTTCCAGCGTTTCCCGCACAGTTTTTCGCACATCTTTTCCGGCGGCTATGCGGCGGGTTATTACAGCTACAAGTGGGCCGAGGTGCTGTCCGCCGATGCCTACAGCCTGTTCGAGGAGAACGGCGTACTCAACCCCGACGTCGGCGCGCGTTTTCGCAGCGAGATACTGGCGATGGGCGGCAGCCGCGGCGCGATGCAATCCTTCACCGCCTTCAGGGGCCGCGAACCGGACATGGATGCACTGTTGCGGCATAACGGTTTGCTCGAAACCTCGCTGGATGAGAAATGAAGCGCCTTGCCTGCCTGCTGGCCTGCTTGCTGGTCATGCCTGCCCAGGCAGGGGATATGTTCCGCTGGATGGATAAGGCCGGCAAGATGAATTACGGTGATGTCCCTCCCGCGGATGCCAGGGACGTGGAGCGCCTGAAGCTTTCCGTGAATTCGTCGCAGAACGAGGATTTGCCCTATGAAACCCGCCGTGCCCGGGAGAACTTCCCGGTCACGCTGTACGTGGGAAAGGACTGCGGCGAACCCTGTGCCCAGGGAAACAGTTTGCTGGGCAAGCGCGGCATACCCTACAGCGAGAAATTGCTGCAAACCAGGGAGGATATAGCCGCCTTCAAACAGCTTTCCGGTATAGACAGCGTGGTTCCGGTGCTGCAGGTGGGCAAGGATTTCCTGAAAGGTTATGCGGAATCGCAATGGAATACCGAGCTGGATGTCGCGGGCTATCCGAAGACCGCAAGCTACCGTCAGCGCCTTGCCCCCCCGGTGCAGCCGGTGCCGTTCACGCCTCCGGCCCAGGCCGAGCCTGCTGCGCAATGAAGCTGGCCACCTGGAACGTCAATTCTCTGAAAGTGCGCCTGCCGCATGTGCTGGAATGGCTTGCCGCGAATCCGATCGATGTGCTGTGCCTGCAGGAAACCAAACAGCAGGACGGGGATTTTCCGCAGGCTGAGTTGCAGGCGGCGGGTTACCACAGTGTATTCAGCGGACAGAAAACCTACAACGGCGTGGCGATCCTGAGCCGCACTCCGGCAAGCGATGTGCAGACGGGCATTCCGGATTTCGTTGACGAACAGAAGCGCGTCATCGCGGCCACCTGCAACGATGTGCGCGTTGTGTGCGTGTACGTGCCGAACGGACAGGCCGTCGATTCCGACAAGTATTACTACAAACTGGCCTGGCTCAATGCCTTGCGCAACTGGCTGAAGGAAGAGCTGACGCGCCACCCCAAGCTGGTGGTGCTGGGCGACTACAACATCGCGCCGGAAGACCGCGACGTGCACGACCCCGTGGTCTGGCAGGGCAACGTGCTGGTCAGCGAAGCTGAACGCATCTATTTTCAGAACCTGATCAAGCTGGGTCTGCGCGACAGTTTTCGCCTGTTCGAGCAGGCGGAAAAATCCTTCACCTGGTGGGACTACCGGATGATGGCGTTCCGCCGCAACCACGGTCTGCGCATCGACCATATCCTGATCAGCGAGCCGCTGGTGGAGCAGTGCAGGAGTTGCGTGATCGACAAGGCGCCGAGGAAATTGGAGCGGCCTTCGGATCATACGCCGGTGGTGGTGGGGTTGTAGGGGCGCGATTCATCGCGCCCAACGCCGAATAAGTGCGTAGGTTGGGTTAGCAGTTTTATCGCGTAACCCAACAATAATTAACAAAACATCAAGTCAACTTCGCCGGGGGTAGCCCGGCAGCAAGCTACTTTCTTTTGCTTCGCCAAAATAAAGTAGCCAAAGAAAAGGCGACCCCGGTTTGCCGCCCCTGCGGGGTACCCTCGACCAGCCGCCAGCAAGCGGGGCTGCGCAACTCGACCTGGCGTGGCGCACACCCCGCGCCCCACTGCGGGACTCGAACAGTGCTCGCCTAAACCTCCGCTCACTCGCGGATGATCAAGGCGGCGCACAGGGGATAAAAACGAAAACCTAAAACTGTAAACCCCCATATGGTCGGCAACTTGTTGCCCACCATAAAGAGGTAGATAGGCAAAACAATTCAACTCCGGTACATTAGAACCTTACGTTAGGCACCACAGGAACCACCACCATGCAAATTCGCAGCGCTGTCCTTGGGGTGTATGGCGAATTCGTTCAAAAGCCTTACTTCGTGATCGTTCATAGTCGCCCGCAGCCCGGGCATGCGAGATTCGATCAGTACAACCCTGAAGGCCTCACGGAGTTGATGCTTTCTGTGGTCGAGCATGTGACAGGCGGACGACCTGAAGTTTTGAAACGAATGTGCGAACTCGACGCGGCCGATAAGAGCGCGAGTCCACACAGAACGCGAAGGTACATTGCAAAGAGCCGAGATGAACTCTACTCGACCGACGTTGATTACCTAACATCACTGTCTACGGAGTACAAGGGCTACTGGTTCGGCACCAACGCAAAAAAGACGCAGACGCGCCGCGTTATTGAACTCGCTTGTCGTGCAGCTAACACGCCCTACGAAACCATTCGTAAGCTACCGGGGTTCAAGAGTGGCGCCTAACTCCTCGCTCATGACACAACGACATCTTTGTACTTATTGCAACCGTTTCATTCTCAGAGAGAAGAAATCATGGGCATGCAGATTCGATTTGGTATAAGTATTTTGGCCGCATTGTTGTTTGTACATGGCTGTGGCGGGGGTGGCGGTGCAAGTACCCCGCTTGCCTCTACCACAGCAATATCCTCTTACATGAGTACAGGGTATTCCAGTGATAAAACAACTTTGGCAGCTGATTTGCAAGCAGTTGTGGCTACGGAAGTGTCACAAGGTTATGGAAATTGTAGTGCCAACGAACTTTACGCTGTAGCAAGCCTGAAAGAGGCACATGTGCAAACTTTTCTAAATGCGGGCATCGCATTTATTCAACTTGAAAAAACCAATAACCAAATTGATAAAACCGCAATCGCTTCACTTTTTAATACCTACCAATCCGAAGATGTAGCGTGGATTATATCGTCAAGTACGTCAACTGCAGTGGGAAATTGTACTTTCACAGCAGCAGAGATATCTGCAAATGGATATATCACTGCAATAAACTCCAATTACACTATTGCAATTGATCAACTTAATGCAATGTAGCCTGCTTATTGCACCCTACGAATTTACGGTTTTGGGTTTTCGCATTTCATCCCCTGTGCGCCGCCGAGTAGCGGAGGCTGGTCAGGGGATTTCGGCGAGGACTGATGAAACAACTAGCCATTCGACTAAGCTGGCAAACGACGCCAGCCAAGTCGCTGGTTATGTCTGAGCACGGCACGCAGTGCGAGTTCCGCAGCCGCCTGACCAGTCGAGCAACGCAGGGTACCCCGCAGGGGCGGCAAACCGGGGGCGCCTTCTTTGGGTTACCTTTCTTGGCAAGACAAGAAAGGTAACTTGCTGCCGGGCAACCCCCGGCGAAGTTGATTTGTAGTTTCGTTGGTTGATGTTGGGTTACGCGGTAAATCTGCTAACCCAACCTACGTGCGCTGCTCCTAGCACGAACTGCCAAAATTCAACTACCCATTCGCCCCGAACATCATCCTCTTCGCGACAAACTTCTTCACAAGCGGCAAACAGTCCAGCGCGGTCAGTGCCGCAGCGCGACCCGCGCTGACCAGCGGCAGGTCGTTGGAAAATAATCTCACCAACCCATCGGTAAATCGTATTCCCGCTTCACGGTCAGTGCGGCGATCCGAACGATAGGCTGCAAGCATTGCTTCGGTACCCAGCTGTTCCGGCTTGGCATCGAGTATCTCCTGAGCCAGTTCCCACGCGTCGCGCAGCCCCATGTTGAAACCCTGCCCGGCGACCGGATGCATGGTTTGCGCTGCGTTGCCGAGCAGTACGACGTGGGGCATCGGCGACTGCTGAGGCGCGCGCCTCAGGACTAGCGGGAAGCAGGTGCGTTTGCCCACGCTCAGGAATTCCCCGACGCGATCGCCGAAGTGCCGGTGCAGTTCGCGCAAAAATTTCGCGTCTTCCCATGCCAGCATGTCCTGCGCGGCTTGATGCGGCGCAGTCCACACCAGCTCGTATCCGTTCCTGAAAGGCAGCAGCGCCAGCGGCCCCTGCGGGGTGAAGCGTTCAAACGCGGTACTGGTCTGGGGCGCGGAACAGGTGATGTGGGTGATCAGCGCGCTCTGTCCGTAATCGTGCACGTCAGGCGGAAATTGATGCGCCAACAGTTTGCCGCCGTCGGCGACTACCGCGAGACGGGTGTGCAGGGTACGTTCTGCGCCGTCCTGCTGGTAGCCGATCACGGCGTGATCTTCCTTGTTTGTCAATTGAGTGACGCTGGCGCCGTAGATGGATGCAACATCACTGTGTTGCAGAGCACCGGTCAATGTATCCTGCAACGACGGATAGGGCAGTACATAGCCGAGTTCCGGCACGTTCAGTTCGCCGGCACGCAGCACGGCACGGCCGAAACTTTGTTTTTGCGAAATGTGTATCGCCCGTATCGGTGAGATACCATGCAGCGAATTCCACACACCCAGGCGATCCAGCAACAAACGGCTGCCGTAGGACAAGGCCAGTGCGCGGGCATCGCTGCTGGCGGAATCCGCAGGGCGCGCTTCCAGCACGCAGGCTTTCAGTTTGCTGTTGCGCAATGCCAGCGCCAGCGCGGCGCCGACCGGGCCACCTCCGATGATTGCTATATCGAACTGTGCGTTCACGTTCTTTTCATCAGCTCTTCGATATCCGCCACCGTTTTGGGTGCGGCATCGGTCAACACTTCATTGCCATTTTCCGTGATCACGACATCGTCCTCGATGCGGATGCCGATGTTCCACAACGCCATCGGCACGTCATCGGCGGGGCGGATGTAACAGCCGGGCTCGACGGTGAGCACCATGCCGGGTTGCAGCGCGCGCCAGTCGTTGCCGATCTTGTAATCGCCGACATCGTGCACGTCCATGCCCAGCCAGTGGCCGGTACGGTGCATGTAGAATTTCTTGTAGGCTTCGCTTTCCAGAACTCCATCCACGCTGCCGCTGCAGAGCTTGAGGTCGATGAAGCCCTGTGCCAGAACGCGCAGCGCGGCATCGTGCGGCGCGTTCCAGGCCCGCTTTGGCATTGCAGCCGCAATCGCTGCGCTCTGTGCGGCGAGCACGATCTCGTAGACGTCCTTCTGTGCGGCGCTGAATTTTCCGTTGACGGGAAAAGTGCGCGTGATGTCGGAGGCGTAGCCGTCCAGCTCGCAGCCGGCGTCGATCAGCAGCAGGTCGCCGTCCTTGAGCACGGCGTTGTTGCCGACATAATGCAGCACGCAGGCATTCGCGCCGCCGGCGACGATGGAGGTGTAGGCAGGGTTGCGTGCGCCATGGCTGCAGAACTCGTGCAGCAGTTCGGCCTCGACCTGGTATTCGAACTGGTCGGGGCGGGTAAAACGCATCGCGCGTTTATGCGCTGCCGTGGAAATCGCGGCCGCGCCACGCATGATGCCAAGCTCATGTTCATCCTTGAACAAGCGCATCTCGTTGAGCAGCGCGCGCACGTCGCGGATATCGTCAGGAGCGCGGATGCCGCCGCGCACCTTCTGCAGAACCGAGTTGCGCAACCCGAGGATGCGCTGGTCCCAGCCGGCATCAAAGCCCAACGGGTAAAACAGAACGGGCTGGTTGCCCATCAGTTCGGCCAGTTTTTCATCCAGCTGTTCTATCGGATAAGCCGCGTCGAAGCCGAATTGTTCCTGCGCGGCATCCGGGCCGAAGCGGTGGCCATCCCAGATTTCGCGTTCCAGGTTTTTTTCGCGGCAGAACAATATCGATCGTGGCGTGCCCCCGGCGACCATTACCAGCACTGCTTCAGGCTCGGCGAAGCCGCTCAGGTAATAAAAATTGCTGTCATGGCGGTATCCATAATGCGTGTCGGCATTGCGCGCCACTTCCGGTGCGGTGGGGATGATCGCGATGCCGCGCTGCATTTGCGCCAGCAGGCGGGTGCGGCGGTCCATGTAAACAGAGGGGTTAAAGTTCATGGCGCATTGTGCTATGTACTCAGCTGCCTGTCGAGTTCGGCCAGGCGTTCGGGTGTGCCGACATCCACCCATAAGCCCCGGTGGTGCTCGCCGCTGACTTTGCCGAGCGAGATCTGCGCGCGCAGCAACGGGGCCAGCGGCGCGATATTGCCGCGCGGGATACCATTGAATAAAGCAGGTTGGTAGATGCCGATGCCGCTGAAAGTGAGCATCGGCATGCTGTCGGCAACGCGCTGTTGCCGCAGGCCAAAGTCGCCGTTGGGATGTTGCGCGGGATTATCCACCAGCACCAGATGTGCGGCATCGCCGCTGGCCTTCAGTCCGGCAGCCCGTTCATGCAGCCCGGCAAAATCGTAGTCGCACCAGATATCGCTGTTGATCACGGCGAAGGGTTCATCACCCAGCAGCGGTAAAGCATAGGCGATCCCGCCCGCGGTTTCGAGTGCTTTGCCTTCGGAAGAATATCGAATATGCGCGCCGAACCGGCTGCCGTCGCCCAGCGCCGTTTCGATCTGTGCGCCGAGGTGGGCATGGTTGATCACCAGATCGCGTATTCCGGCACGAACCAGATTTTCGATGTGCCAGACGATCAGTGCTTTGCCGGCGACATCGAGCAGCGGTTTGGGGGTATGGTCGGTGAGAGGGCGCATGCGTTCGCCGCGGCCGGCTGCCAGCAGCATCGCTTTCACCGATACCCCCATAAATCTATTGCGCAGTCCAATCGCTGCGTCGCGTGCTCGCTCAATCCTCGCCTACCTACGAGGTATGTCTCGTCATTCACTGCGCGGCTCCTTGTGCTTGTACTTGCTCACTACGATTTCTGGAGGTGCCGTCAAAACGTGTAACCTTCCCTGTTAATTTGTGGCTCCAGCGTGTCGAGCAGGTTCAGCAGCGGTTTCAGGTCGATGTAGCGCGCGCAGGCCGCGCGCAGGTAGGACATCACCAGGGGCAGGTCTTTCAGGTAGCCGTCCTTGCCGTCGCGGTGATAAAGGCGCGCGAAGATTCCCAGCACCTTGAGGTGGCGCTGCACGCCCATCCATTCGTAATCGCGATAAAACTCCGCAAAATCGTTGTGTACCGGCAGGCCGGCCTTGCGCGCCTTTTCCCAGTAACGCACGAGCCAGTCGATGATTTCAGCTTCCTCGCGGCGGATGTAGGCATCCTTGAATAGCGAGGCAAGATCATAGGTGATCGGGCCGTACACGGCATCCTGAAAGTCGATAATGCCCGGGTTGTTTTCTTCGAGTCGCATCAGGTTGCGCGAGTGGTAGTCGCGGTGCACATACACGCGCGGCTGGGCGAGGTTGTTGGCGATGATGCGCTTGAAGACGGTCTCCAGTTTTGCGGACTGCGCCTCGCTGAGCACAACATTGAGGTGCCTGCCTATGTACCACTCCGGAAACAATCGCATTTCGCGCAACAGCATGGCTTCGTCGTAGTGGGGCAACTCGTTCTCGCGGGAGGCGAGCTGAATCCTGAGCAGTGCGTCGGTGGCGGCACCATAAAGTTCTTTTGCGGTGCCGGCGTCTCCCTCAACCAGGGCTTGCAGGTAAGTGGTGTTGCCGAGGTCCGACAGGAGCAGGAATCCCTGTTCCAGGTCTTGCGCATACACGTGCGGTACATGCGCCCCGGCGTCCTCGAGCAATTTTGCGACATGCAGGAAGGGGCGGCAATCCTCGTGCTGCGGCGGGGCATCCATCACGATCAGGGTGCAGCCCCGGCACGGCGCGGTGGAACCGTCCGGTGCGGGGGTGGTTCTATCAGTTATTTGATCGGGGGCAACTTGGCGCTTGTTCCCGGGGTCGGATGATTTCGTCAACAACGTGCCGCAGGCGACGCCGTCGGCAAATGTAGCGCGGAAGTAGCGGCGGAAGCTGGCGTCGGCGGAAGCGGGAGCAAGCGTGAATTGTTGGTCCGGGAACAGGCTTTGCAGCCACCCGGCAAGTTGTTTCTGGCGTTGCATGTTGGGTTCTCAATTGCACTTGATGTTAAACTGCCGCGAGTTTATCACCTTACTATATTGCTGCGCGTTATGCGGGTCCGTCATAAATCTCTCGCCATATTTTTACTGGGTTTCTTTGCGCATCAGGCTTGTGCCGGTGAGGATTCGCTTGGGCTGCGCATGGATCGGACACCCCTGACCGCGACGGGCATAGATCCGGGAGCGCCCGCTGTGATCGAGGCGGACAATCTGGCGGGCCAGAAGGAAGGTCAAATCAAGGCGACAGGCAATGTGACCCTGCGCCAGGGCAGCCAGTCGGTTCGCGCAGACCAATTGCTGTATCAGCAAAACACGCATCAAGTCGATGCCCAAGGTTCGGTTGTGCTCATACAGGAGGGCAGCATCTTGAGCGGCCCGCGCCTGCAATTCAATATGGATAGCGGTGCAGGAACGATGGACCAGCCGCAATACAGCTTGAAGGATAACGGCGGGCGCGGCACGGCTGGCATTGTGCGCATCCAGGATAAGCAGCACTACACTATGGATAATGCCACCTACACCACCTGTCCCGCGGGGGACCAGGACTGGTATCTGGATGTGGGCACGCTGGCAATCAACCGCGAAACGCAGATTGGCACAGCCCACAGCGCAGTCCTCGATTTTAAGGGCGTGCCGATTTTGTATTCGCCGTGGATGAACTTTGCGCTTAACAACCAGCGCAAGTCCGGCTTTCTGTCGCCGATATACGGGACTACGGTAACGGGCGGTCCCGAACTGACCGTGCCGTATTACTTGAATATCGCGCCGAATCTTGATGCGACGATTGCCCCCCGCTATCTGCTCAAGCGCGGTTTGATGCTCAACGATGAATTCCGCTATATGGGGGTCGGGTATAGCGGCATGCTGAATGCCGATGTGCTGCCGAATGATGCCATTACCCACACCAGCCGATCCCGCTTTGCCTGGCAGGATAACCAGACATTAGGAAAAGATCTGAGCGGTTATGTAAATTACACCCATGTCAGCGACAGCGCCTATTTCATCGACCTGGGCAATACCATAGCCGACACATCGCAGGTAGACCTGCTACAGGAGGTTGGGCTTAACTATAACCCGGGCGACTGGACTTCCACGCTGCGCGTACAACACTATCAGACCCTGCAAAATCTCTACGCGCCTATCATTCAACCCTATACACTTTCGCCGCAACTGACTATTGGCACTGAACAAATTCATTCCGGTGCGGACATTGTTCTGGCCAGCGAGTATATCGATTTCACTCATCCGACTGCGGTGAACGGATCGCGACTGGTGCTCAATCCCAGTGTCAGTTACCCGTTGATCAGCAATTCCCCGTTTTATCTCACGCCAAAAGTATCTTTGAGCGCCGCATATTATGCGTTGGGTGCCAACAACGTCGCAAATTTGCCGAATGCCGCGCGCGTATTGCCGCTTTTTAGCCTGGATAGCGGTGTCGCTTTTGACCGCGAAACGAACATGTTCGGCGGGGGTTATCAGCAAACGCTGGAGCCGCGCGCCTATTATGTATATGTGCCGTACCGGGACCAATCGATGTTGCCCAATTTTGATTCGGATCTGGCCGATTTCAATTTTACCCAGATATTCACTGAAAACCGGTTTTCCGGCAGTGACCGTATCGGCGATGCCAATCAAATCACCCTGGCGACCACGTCCCGTTTGGTGGAGCAGAACACCGGCATGGAAAGGTTAAAATTGATGCTGGGTGAGCGCATCAGTTTTATAACGCCGCGTGTAACGCTGCCAGCGCTGCCAGCCACAACCCTTGCCACCGCCACTGGAACCACCACTACCAATACCACCACCAATGTCACCACCACAACCACACCCTCTTATATTCCGGCCACAACGATAGGCAGGTCCGATATTTTGCTGGCGGCTTCCGGACAGGTGTCGAGGGCGGCGTCGGTGGACAGCGAGTTGCAGTACGATCCGACCCAATCACAGGCGCAACTTTACAATGTCGCGACACATTACAATCCCGAAGCGGGGAAGGTGCTCAACCTGGGTTATCGCTTTGACCGAAATACGGTGCGGCAGGTCGATTTCTCTACACAATGGCCGGTATTCAATCGCTGGCATATGCTGGGACGATGGAACTATTCGATACAGGATCGCCAGATTTTGAATGCGATTGCGGGTCTTGAGTATACCCAGTCCTGTTGGACGCTGCGTATCGTTGCGCAGCGTTTTGCAATCGCCACATTGCAAACCAATACCACTTTTTTTGTGCAGCTTGATTTGAGCGATGTGATCAAGGTCGGCTCAGATCCCATGGATGTGCTAAAACAGGGCATTACCGGTTATACCAATTTAAACAATCAGCCCGTCAACAAACCTGCCCAGGGTATTCAGTGATTATGGAAAGAAGAAAAATGCGAATTATGACCCTCATGCTGTGCTGTGCATTTTCCCTGTTGCAAACCGCTTATGGTGCCGGTATGCAACCCGGCCAGGACATTCCATCGCCAAAGAACGTGTCACCGGCCGTTGAGCCTCCAAAAATTGACCCGCAACAACAAGTCGGGGTGATCGATTCGGTGGTTGTGGTGGTCAATGATGATGTGATCACCCGCAACGAACTGGATGAGCGGATTCGCGAAGTGGTGCGCCAGTTACAAAAGCAGAATACACCATTGCCCCCTGCCGACGTGCTGGAAAAGCAGATCCTCGAGCGCATGGTCATGGATATGTTGCAGGCGCAGTACGCCAGGGAAACCGGTGTGCGTGTGGATGATGCGCAGTTGAACCAGGCGATGACGCGTATCGCCCAGCAGAACAAATTCCCGTCATTGGCAGCCTTCCGCGCCAAGCTGGAAGCCAGCGGCGTTGATTTTGACAAGTTCCGCGAGGAAATTCGCGGCGAGATTATTTCGACGCGGTTGCGCGAACGGGAAATTGAAAGCAAGCTCGTTATCAGCGATGGTGAAGTTGATAATTACCTCGCCAACAAAGCCAGGATGGGTAATTCCGGGGAAGAGTTCCACCTCGCCCACATACTGGTGGTGATACCGGAACAGGCCAGCGCTGCAAATATCCAGGCTGCGCACGAGCGTGCCGAAAATGCGCTGAGCCAGTTGAAGGGGGGTGCTGATTTTGCCCAGGTGGCAGCGGGCAGTTCGGATGCCAAGGACGCATTAAAGGGCGGTGATCTGGGCTGGCTGCCCGGTGATCGAATTCCACCGTTATTTTCGAATGAGTTGCAAAACCTTAAAGTTGGCCAAATTACTGATGTGTTGCGCAGCCCGAGCGGTTTTCATATCCTCAAGCTGATAGACAAGCGCAGCGCTAATGCGCCGGTTCTGATCACCCAGACTCATGCGCGGCATATCTTGATCAAGACCAGTGAGCTCGTGCCGGAAACCGAGGCCAAGATTCAAATCCTGGAAATCATGCAGCGTATCGAATCGGGCGCTGATTTTGCCGCGCAGGCCAAAAGATATTCGCAGGACGGCAGCGCGCAGGAAGGCGGTGATCTGGGCTGGCTGTCTCCCGGCCAGACTGTGACGGGTTTTGAGGACGAGATGAACAAGCTGCAACCCGGTCAAATGGGGGTCGTTCAAACCCAATTCGGCTGGCACCTTATCCAGGTGCTGGGGCGTCGCGACGCCGATGTCAGTGTCGAGCAGAAGCGCCAGCAGGCGCGTATCGCAATAGGCACGTTCAAGTCAGATGACCAGTTTCAGGACTGGCTGCGCCAATTGCGCGACCGGGCTTTCATTGAATACCATCTTGGCGCCAACAAGTAGCCGGTGAGCATCGCTGTGCATTTCGCCCCACTGGCAATTACTTCCGGCGAACCCGCGGGTATCGGTCCCGATCTGTGCGTGCAGCTTGCCGACACATCATTCAGTATCCCGTTCGTCGTCATAGCCGACAAGAAATTGCTGCAACAACGGGCCGCGCAACTCGGCATTGCCGTTGAAATAACAGATTTTGTCGCAGGGCAGAAAATTGTCCGGCAACCCGGCACCATGTCGGTTGTCGATGTGCCGCTGGCGGCGGAATGCTATCCCGGTGTGCTGAGCGCGGCCAACGGCGGATATGTGCTGGCAACATTGAGGCGAGCTTTGCAAGGCTGTCTGGGGGGCGAATTCTCGGGCATGGTTACGGCTCCGGTACACAAGGGCATCATCAATGATGCGGGCATTCCATTTACCGGGCATACCGAATTCCTTGCCGAGCAAACCGGCGCGAGCCAGGTGGTGATGATGCTGGTCGGCGGCGGGATGCGCGTGGCACTGGCCACCACTCACTTGGCTTTGAGGGACGTATCCGCCGCGATAACAGCACCCTTGCTGGAAAACGTGTTGCGCATTCTCCAGCGGGACCTGCAAGGCCGCTTCGGCATCCCGAATCCGAAAGTTCTCGTTGCCGGTTTAAATCCTCATGCTGGCGAGGGCGGTTATCTGGGGCGTGAAGAGATCGAAGTGATGATACCTGTCCTCGACAGGTTGCGGTCAGAAGGCATGAATATCAGCGAACCGCTGCCCGCCGATACCCTGTTTACACCGCAAAAGCTGGCGCAGTGCGACTGCGTATTGACCATGTATCACGACCAGGGACTGCCGGTGTTGAAGCACGCCAGTTTTGGCCAGGGTGTGAACGTAACGCTCGGCCTGCCCATCATCCGCACATCGGTGGATCATGGCACGGCCCTGGACCTGGCGGGTACCGGCAAGGCCGACAGCGGCAGCCTGATCGAGGCGGTGAGGCTGGCGGCACAAATGGCGGAATGCGAACCGGCGCAAAATGGTGCACGGTCAAACACATGAGCGCGCATAAAGCAAAGAAAAAGTTCGGCCAGAATTTCCTGGTCGACGAGCGGATCATTGCAGACATCATCAACGCGATCCACCCGGAGCCGGAAGACAATATGGTCGAGATCGGGCCTGGGCTGGGCGCGCTGACGCGCCCGTTGCTGAAGAGGCTGAATCATCTGCATGTGGTGGAGATAGACCGCGACATCATCGCGCGCCTGGAAAACGACTACCCCCAGGACAAGGAAAATTCGAAACTGATTATCCATGCCGGAGATGCGCTGGAGTTTGATTTTGCCCGCCTTGGAACACCGCTGCGCATCGTCGGCAACTTGCCTTACAACATTTCCTCGCCGTTGTTGTTCCACTTTGCAACTTATGCCGAACGCGTTACCGACATGCATTTCATGCTGCAGAACGAAGTGGTGGAGCGCATGGTGGCCGCGCCTTCCACGCCGGAATACGGGCGCTTGTCGGTGATGCTGCAATACCGGTTTCACATGGAAAAACTGCTCGACGTGCCCCCGGAATCTTTTCGGCCCGCCCCCAAGGTGGACTCGGCAATTGTGCGCATGATTCCGCTGCCCGCCAGCGAAATTGCGGTGCACAACGAAAAGCTGCTTGCCGCGATAGTGAGGACTGCATTCGGGCAACGCCGCAAGACTTTGCGCAATACGCTGAGGAGTTATCTGGAAGAGACGGATTTTGAAAAGCTGGGGATCAATCCTCAATTGCGTGCCGAGAATTTGAGTGTGGAGGATTTTTCGAAAGTGGCGAATTATCTGGATGAGAAGGCATAGAGCAAGTCCGCCGGGTGTGGTCCGGCATCCGGTGTTTACCAGCTAACCCTCAGCCCGTTTTCTTCTGGATCAATTCGATCTTGTATCCATCCGGGTCATCGACAAAAGCGATCACCGTGCTGCCGTGCTTCATTTTTCCGGCCTCGCGCACCACCTTGCCTCCGCGTTGCTTGATGTTCTCACAGGCTGCATAGGCGTCTTCCACTTCGATCGCGATGTGACCGTAGGCATTGCCGAGTTCATATTTCCCCACGCCCCAGTTGTGGGTGAGTTCGATCACCGCGCCGCGATCCTCGTCGGTGTAACCTACAAAGGCCAGGGTAAATTTCCCGTCAGGATAGTCGTTGCGGCGCAGCAATTTCATGCCGAGCACGCCTGTATAAAAGGAAAGCGATTTTTCCAGATCGGCTACGCGCAGCATGGTGTGAAGAATTCGCATCAGATTCCTTTCATGTTGAAGTATGACTTTGTGTTCGGTAGCCCTGCTACATAGGGTAAAATGCCAACCTGTAATGTATTTTACCATTAGCCTACAACATGACCGAACCATTTCCGCTAGTAATGAGTTTTGCCGCCACCGATCCCAGCGGGGGAGCCGGTTTGCAGGCGGATCTGTTGACCATTTCCAGCATGGGCTGCCATCCGCTGTCGGTTGTAACGGCCATCACCGTGCAGGACACCAGCGGGGTAGACGATGTGTTGCCGATAGATCCGGAATGGGTCGCTGATCAGGCGCGGGCCATGCTGGAAGACGTTCCGGTGGCTGCGTTCAAGATCGGTTTGCTGGGCAGCGTGGAAAACATTGCCGCGATTGCCGAGGTGTTATCGGATTATCCCGATATTCCCTTGGTGCTCGATCCGGTACTGGCGTCAGGACGCGGTGACGAGCTGGCGAATGACGACATGCTGGACGCAATGCGAGAATTGCTGATTCCGCAGACTACCATTCTCACGCCGAACAGCATCGAGGCGCGCAGGCTGGCACTGAACGAAGATAACGAAGAAGATGATCCATCGCTGGAAGAATGCGCCAAACGGCTTTTGAACATGGGCTGTGAATATGTGCTGATCACCGGCACCCATGAACAGACCCCGAAGGTTATCAATACCCTGTACAGCGCGCACGGCGTAGTAAGCAGTGACAGCTGGACGCGTTTGCCGGGAATTTATCACGGCTCGGGCTGCACCCTGGCGGCCGCGATTGCGGCGCTATTGGCACAGGGTGTTAGCGTGCCCGAGGCGGTCAAGGAGGCGCAGGAATATACGTGGCAAACTTTGAATGCCGGCTTTCGGCCCGGTATGGGGCAACATATTCCTGACCGTTTGTTTTGGGCGCGCGGCGAAGAGGACGATGAGCAGCAGCCGGAACTGCCTAATTAGGGGCTTGTACGCAATCACCCCAGACGAAACAGACACGCCAGAATTGTTGCGCAAAGTTCGTCTGGTTTTGATGGGTGGTGCACGGGTACTGCAATACCGTAACAAAATCGCCGATGATGCAATGCGATTGGAGCAAGCCGGCGCATTACGCGAATTGACGTATGAGTTTTCTGTGCCGCTTGTTATCAATGACGATGTGATACTGGCGCAGCGAACGGATGCTGACGGCGTGCATCTGGGCGGCAAGGACGGCAGTGTGGCTGCTGCCCGCGAGATGCTGGGCAGCACCAGACTGATCGGGGTGTCTTGCTATAATCGACTGGAATTGGCGCGCATGGCTGTCCAGCAGGGAGCCGATTATGTGGCATTCGGCAGTTTTTTTCCCTCGACAGTCAAGCCGGATGCGGTGTCGGCCACACCTGATCTGTTGTTGCGGGCGCGCCGCGAGATCGCGGTTCCACTGGTGGCGATAGGAGGCATCACGGTGCACAATGCCGGCCAGCTGATTGAAGCAGGCGCAGATGCTTTGGCCGTGATTTCCGCTGTGTTTGCTACGTCGGACATCAAAAGTGCGGCACGGCAATTTTCAACCTTGAATTTTTATTAAAATTACTTCGACAGAAAGTAAGCAATATGACTTCGCATAATCAACAGCTATTCGAGCTATCCCAAAAAGTGATTCCGGGCGGGGTGAATTCGCCGGTGCGCGCATTTCGTTCGGTTGGAGGCACCCCGTTGTTTTTTGAGCGCGGCCAAGGTGCTTACGTATGGGACGCGGATGGCAAACGTTACACTGATTATGTGGGCTCATGGGGGCCGATGATCGTCGGGCATTGCCATCCGGAGGTGGTCAAGGCGGTACAGGATGCCGCCTCCCGGGGTTTGGGTTTCGGCGCGCCGACTGCGGGCGAACTGGAAATGGCGGAATTGCTGTGCAAACTGCTGCCGAGTCTGGAGATGGTGCGCTTGGTAAGTTCCGGCACCGAGGCAACAATGACGGCGATCCGTCTGGCGCGCGGCTACACCGGGCGCAGCCGCATCATCAAGTTCGAGGGTTGTTATCACGGCCATTCCGATGGTTTGCTGGTCAAGGCCGGTTCCGGCGCGCTGACCTTCGGCCAGCCGAGTTCGTCCGGCGTGCCGGCGGAAATCGCCGCCCTGACCACGGTACTGGATTACAACGATGCTGCCGGATTGGAAAAAACTTTTGCCGAAATGGGCAAGGAGATCGCGGCGGTGATCGTCGAGCCGGTGGCGGGCAACATGAATCTGATCACGCCCGAGCCGGAATTTTTGCAAGCCCTGCGCAGCCTGTGCACCAAATATGGTGCGGTATTGATCCTGGACGAAGTGATGACTGGCTTTCGCGTCGGTCTGCAGGGCGCGCAAGGCTATTACGGTATCAAGCCGGACCTGGTGACGCTGGGCAAGGTGATGGGTGGGGGGTTGCCGGCTGCGGCATTTGGCGGGCGGCGTGACATCATGCAATGCTTGGCCCCGCTTGGCGCGGTTTACCAAGCCGGTACTTTATCCGGTAATCCGGTCGCGGTAGCGGCCGGTATGGCCACACTCAAGCTTATCCAGGCAAAAGGTTTTTATGAAAACCTGTCCAGACTGGCCAGGCAGTTGACCGAAGGCTTGTCGGCTAGTGCCAAAAAGCATGACATCCCGTTTTGCGCACAATCGATAGGCGGCATGTTCGGCTTGTACTTCAGCAGGGGCATACCCGCCAGTTATGCCGAGGTGATGAGTTGCGACAAGGAAGCGTTCAACCGTTTCTTCCACGCGATGCTGGACGCGGGTGTGTATCTCGCGCCATCGGCCTTTGAAGCCGGTTTTGTTTCCGCCGCCCACACCGGGGCGGATATCGCCGCGACTGTCGCGGCCGCGGACAAGATTTTTTCGGCCTGGAAATAATGGGACTGTTTTCACAAGCGGCGTTCTTTACCACCGTCAATCACATCAAGGATCTGCCGCCGCATGTCGGCAGGGAAGTGGCCTTCGTCGGCCGTTCCAACGCGGGCAAATCGAGCGCGATCAATACGCTGGCGAATCATGTGCGTCTGGCCTATACCAGCAAGACACCCGGTCGTACCCAGCACCTGAATTACTTTTCGCTGGGCAACAATAATTTTCTGGTGGATCTGCCCGGTTACGGCTACGCCAAGGTTCCACCCGAAAGCAAGCGCCACTGGGAGGGGCTGCTGAGCGAATATCTGCAGACACGCGATGAACTGTGCGGTTTGGTCGTAATCATGGACTCCCGTCATCCGTTGACCGAACTGGACGAGAATATGCTCGACTGGTTTGCGCCGACCGGCAAGCCGGTTCATATCCTGCTCACCAAGTCGGACAAGCTCAGCAGGCAACAAGCTGCTTTGACGTTGAGTCGTGTAAAATCCCATCTGGCAGAACATTTTCCACATTGCTCGGTGCAATTGTTTTCCAGCTTGAAAAAGCTGGGGGTGGATGAGGCGGAAGCTGTAATCGCCAAGTGGCTTGGGCAAAGCTAATTCATGATAGCTGACGAACTGCCAATCTGGCCCTCTGCCAAACACGACACCAAGTAACGGGGTAATTGCCAGACCAAGCCAGCAACAAACACCCTACGAGGGCGAATTCTTGAAGGTAAAGGTAGCCCAGCGTGAAATTCAGGTAAAAAAATACCCCCAGCCAAGGGGAGGTAGGCCGGGGGCAAAAGTCTCAACAAGTGTCAAGACGCACGCTCAGGGAGGAGAAACGTGGAATGACTCGCATCATTCAGTGTGTAAGATAAGCAATTCCTGAATTAGTTCCAAGAATTTAATCTTTTGTAGGGAAAATTATGCAAACTCTCGGACAATACCCGCAAACCCGCATGCGTCGGATGCGCCGTGACAAGTTTTCACGGGACTTAATGCGAGAGCACATACTCACTCCGGCAGATTTCATCTACCCGGTTTTTGTGCTTGAAGGAAGCAACAAGCTCGAGGAAGTGAAGTCCATGCCGGGCGTGCAGCGCAAAACCCTGGATTTTTTGCTTAAAGATGCCGAGCAATGCATGAATCTCAAGGTACCGGTCATGGCAATTTTCCCGGTGATAACAACTGGATTGAAAAGTCTGGATGCGCGTGAAGCATACAACCCTGAGGGGCTGGTGCCACGGGTGGTCGCCGAGCTAAAAAAGAACTTCCCCGAACTTGGCGTGATGACCGACATCGCCCTCGATCCCTACACCATCCACGGTCAGGATGGCCTGCTCGACGAAAGCGGTTATGTTCTCAATGACGAGACCGTGGCCGTGTTGCAGCAACAGGCGGAGACACATGCCGCAGCCGGGGCAGACATCGTCGCCCCTTCTGACATGATGGATGGACGCATAGGCGCGGTTCGCGCCGCTCTGGACGCTGGCACGCACATACACACACGCATCATGGCTTATTCCGCCAAATATGCATCCAGTTTCTATGGTCCGTTCCGTGACGCTGTAGGCTCCGGCGCCAACCTTGGTTCAGGAAACAAGTATTCCTATCAAATGGATCCGGCCAATTCTGACGAGGCGCTGTGGGAAGTCGGTCTGGATTTGCAGGAGGGTGCGGATATGGTGATGGTCAAGCCGGGTATGCCCTATCTGGATATCGTGCGTCGCGTGAAGGACGAATTCAAGGCGCCCACCTTTGTCTATCAGGTCAGCGGAGAATACGCGATGCTTAAGGCTGCAGCGCAAAACGGCTGGCTGAATGAACAGGCATGCGTGTTGGAATCGCTACTTGCCTTCAAACGCGCGGGAGCGGACGGAATACTCACCTACTTTGCGCTGGATGCGGCACGCTGGCTGAAGGAGTAATGGATTCCGGAAGGATGGCTCTTTGGTTTCGATCATATCCCTTGTGGCACCCTACGTGCTAACTGGACAATAACGATTCCAGCGCCGTGATGTTTGCATGTGTCTCGGGGTGGCGGCTGCCGCTGTAGCGGGCGTTCTCGGGTAACACGATAACGTGTATCAGTGTGCCGGATTCACCGGTCAGGGAATAGCTGGGCACGGTTTCCTCGTGGCCACCGACACGCACTTTCCACTCGCCATCTTCGAAGTCGATCCCGTGCTTGAGGAGGAAAAGCAGTACGGCTTTTGTGTCGTCACTGAACAGCATCAGGTTGATATCCGATTGTTCGCCGGCCGTGCCGTTCAGCACCGATCCTGTGAGGTAGGGGTGAAATTCCGCCAGCACACGCATGGTGCACAGCGCATCTTCCCGCAAGCGACGCAGGATACCCGGGTGGCTTCCTTGTTGGTAGAGCGCACGGTAGCTGTGCAGCGCATCATCCACTTCCTGATTGCTGGGCAAGTGTTGCGTGTCTGCCGCGCCCAATTGACGTGCCGCCTTACGCTTGGCAAAGGCGTGGTCGGTGATGCCATCCTCAGCCATCAATTTGGCAGCCTGATGCGCCAGTTGCTCGCGCATCAGGTCGCGTCTATTAATATATTCCCTTGAAACGCGTTCTTTAGACATGAGTGACTTTAGAGCAACTGATCCTTGATCGTGTCTGCCGGTTTTACTTCCTCGCTGGGAGTAACCATGGGGTGTTCAGAAGGAATGTTTTCCTGGTAGAAATATTCGACCAATGGGCTGTTGTCATCGCGATACCCATCGTTATTGATATGCACGGCAACCATGTTGCCTGGCATGTTGTATGTAGCTTCTGGCACATCCTTGAGCACCTTTCCCATGTAACTCATCCAGATCGGCAACGCCGCGCCGCCGCCGGTTTCCCGGTCGCCCAGGCTGCGCGGCTGGTCGTAGCCCATCCATGCGATGCCAACCACGGTAGGCTGGAATCCACAGAACCATGCATCGATTGAGTCATTGGTGGTTCCGGTCTTGCCAGCCAGGTCCTGGCGTCCAAGCTGCATGGCACGAATGCCCGTGCCGTGCTTGACCACGTCTTGCATCATGCTGACCATGGTGTAGGCGTTGCGCACATCAATGATTTGCTTCGCCCCGTTTCCGGCCACGTCAGGTGCTGCCTTGTAAAGTACGGTGCCATGATCGTCTTCGATGCGATCGATGAAGTAGGGCTGGACCGAATAACCGCCGTTGGCGAATACCGAATAGGCAGCCAGCATTTGCATCGGTGTGACTGAACCGGCACCAAGGGCCATGGTAAGGTATGGGGGATACCTGGTCGGATCAAAACCAAACTTGGTGATGTAATCGCGTGCATATTCCGGGGTGATGGATTGCAGGATGCGGATCGAAACCATGTTTTTTGATTTTATCAGCGCTTCGCGCATGCGCATCGGCCCTTCAAATTTCCCGTCGTAATTCTTTGGTTCCCAAGGCTCGTTGCCGGTTTGCTCTGCATCAAAGACAAGGGGCGCGTCATTGATTATTGTGGCTGGGGTGAAGCCCTTTTCCAGGGCGGCGGAATAAACAAAAGGTTTAAAACTTGACCCGGGTTGCCGCCAGGCCTGGGTGATATGGTTAAATTGGCTGCGATTAAAGTCGAAGCCGCCTATCAGTGAGTAGATCGCGCCATCATGCGGATTGCCTGAAACAAAAGCCGCTTCGACTTGGGGAAGTTGGCTGATTTGCCAGATACCCTTGTCGTCCTTTTGGACCCGAATCAGCGAGCCCACGTTAATACGTTGATTCATCGGAAGTTTCTTGGTTAAGGCGGGTTGTGCGAAAAGCAGGGCATCCCCGCTGATTTCAACAATTTCTCCGCCCTTGCAATAAGCCTGAACCAGTTTTGGCGATGCAGCCAGAACCACCGCCGGAATCAGGTCATCGCTGTCATCTACCTCCAGTAGTGCGTCATCAAGCTGTTCGATATTACTGCTGTCACCGTGAAGGTCGATAAAGCCCTCCGGGCCCCGGTAACCATGGCGACGGTCATAATCCAGTACCCCGGTGCGGACGGCCTGGTATGCTGCCTGCTGGTCCAGTTGGCGTACCGTGGTGTAAACCTTGAAGCCTTGCGTGTAGGTGTCATCCTTGTATTTTTCAAAAACAGACTGTCGAACGATTTCTGTAAGGTAGTCGGCCTTCACGGCGAAACCCTGGCTGCCGCGCAGGGCCACAATCGGTTGTTGCTGCGCGGTTTGGAATTGTTCGTCATTAATATAATTCAAATCGTGCATACGGCGCAGAACGTAAAGTTGGCGGAGCTTTGCACGCTTGGGATTGACGACCGGGTTGTAGGAGGAAGGCGCTTTAGGTAACCCGGCCAGCATGGCCGCCTCGGCTATCGTCACTTGGCTGAGAGGCTTGCCAAAATAAACCTGTGATGCCGAAGCAAAGCCGTATGCCCGCTGGCCCAGATAAATCTGGTTTATATAAAGCTGCAGGATTTCATCCTTGCTCATGCTGTGCTCGATCTTCAAGGTAAGCAAGACTTCGTTGAACTTGCGGGAAAAGGTTCTTTCCTTGGTCAGAAAGAAATTACGCGCCACTTGCATGGTTATCGTGCTGGCACCCTGCTTTACCGTGCCGGAAGTGAAGTTGGACAGCGCTGCGCGCAACACTCCCGTGTAATCTATGCCGCCATGCTCATAGAATCGATCATCTTCAGCGGCCAGAATGGCCTGCTTCATTATTTCGGGGACTTCAGAGATTTGGACCAATGCGCGGCGCTCTTCACCAAATTCGCCAATCAGCGTGCCCTCAGCACTGTATATGCGCAGGGGGATTTTGGGGCGATAATCAGTAAGGGCTTCCAGTGACGGCAGGTTGGGATAAGCCACCAGTGCGGCGACACCAAGCAAAATCGCAGGGAGTAAAAGCAGGGCTAACGTAGCAAAGAGGAGGTAAAGCCAGCGGCGGGAAGACATGTGCAGTTGTCCAAAAAATGGTAAAAATGGGATCCTGCCTCGAATTATATAGGCTCCGTGCTTATAAATAACCCCCAAAAATAACTTTACACAATTTATAGTTATTGCTAGGATTTAAACCACTTTGTACAAATAAAGTGCTAAACGGTCAATGGTTAAAGTAAATTTCGATATACCTCTGGATTTTTTGTGGGCCAAGACCCCCCCGTTGATTGGGGTGGATATCAGTTCGTCATCTGTCAAGATGGTGGAATTGAGCCAGGCAAAGAAAAAAGGGACTTACATCATTGAGCGTTATGCAATCGAGTTATTGCCCAAAGATGCGATTACCGACGGCAACATTAACAATCTTGATGCAGTTTCGGATTGCATGCAGCGAGCCTGGAAAAGACTGGGGTCGCGCATCAGAAATATCAGCTTGGCTTTGCCGGCGGCAGCCGTGATAACCAAAAAAATTCTTCTTCCTGCCGGTTTGAGCGACGAAGACCTGGAATATCAAGTTGAGTCGGAAGCCAATCAGTACATACCCTTTGCACTGGAAGAGGTAAATCTCGATTTTCAGGTGATAGGCCCCGCGCCCAGCAATACCGAGGAATTGGAAGTGTTGCTGGCGGCTTCCCGCAAAGCAAATGTGGAGGATAGGGTTGCAGCCGCGCAGTCTGCCGGGCTGAAAACCGTGGTCATGGATGTTGAACCCTATGCCGCCGAAACGGCATTCGAGCAGATTCGTGTTCAATTGCCGGACGGCGCGTTGGACAAATGCGTGGCACTGATAGACATTGGTGCGGGTGTGATGAATGTCAATGTGTTGCGCAATGGTGAATCGGTATATTCAAGAGACCAGCAGGTGGGCGGCAATCAGTTGACCCAGCAGATACAGAGCGTATTCGGCCTGACTGTCGAGGAGGCGGAATCAGCCAAGCGCAATGGCGGATTGCCGGACAATTATGAGAGCGACGTG
>LSLI01000010.1 GCA_001577345.1 Candidatus Gallionella acididurans | reverse complement strand
CCTTAATGGAAACCGGCAAATATCATCTTCCGAAAATTGACTGCGGTCAATGAGAACAGCATGTCCGGCTGGCTATTATTGGCTACCTGAATAACGGGCTGCACGGCGACGAGCGCGCAGCGGGGGGGTGTACCGGTTCCGCCCGAGAAATCCCATGATGGCCGGACGATGCAACGAGACCTTGTGCAAGCGAGTCACGGCGGCGGAATCTGCCGTCAGAAGCCGGCGGGGTTTCAGCATCGATGTGAATACTCGGGGATGCTTTAAATATTTAACAAGGTTTTTTACCGGACGGGCCCGGTCCTGCAGCCGCATGGCAGAACCTTTATCGAATTCAAACGAAGAAAGAGGTATTTAATAATGACAAGCGACACTCAATCTCCTGAACAGACCGACGGCTTCCATCTGGTCATTGATGCCCTGAAGCTCAACGGGATCACCAACATCTATGGCCTGCCCGGTATTCCAATCACGGACCTGACCCGCATGATGCAGGCCAACGGCATGCGCATGATTTCGTTCCGCCATGAGCAGAACGCCGGCAACGCCGCTGCCATCGCAGGCTTCATGACCGGCAAGCCCGGCATCTGCCTGACGGTGTCCGCCCCCGGCTTTCTGAACGGCTTGACCGCGCTGGCCAATGCAACGACGAACTGCTTCCCGATGATCCTGATCAGCGGCTCCAGCGAGCGCGAGATCGTGGACCTGCAGCAGGGAGATTACGAGGAGATGGACCAGCTGGCCATAGCCAAGCCGCTGTGCAAAGCCGCTTTCCGCGTGCTCAACGCCGAAGACATCGGCGTGGGTGTCGCCCGCGCCATCCGCTCCGCCGTCTCCGGCCGCCCGGGCGGTGTGTACCTGGACCTGCCCGCCAAGCTGTTCGGCCAGGCCATGGACGCCGCGGCCGGCAAGGCTACACTGATCAAGGTGGTGGACCCGGCTCCGCGCCAGATACCGGCCCCGGACGCCGTCAAGCGCGCCCTGGACCTGCTCAAGGGTGCCAAGAAGCCCCTGATCCTGCTGGGCAAGGGTGCTGCCTACTCACGGGCCGATGCCGACATCCGCGCCCTGGTCGAGAAGACCGGCATTCCCTATCTGCCGATGTCCATGGCCAAGGGTTTGCTGCCCGACACGCACGAGCAGTCGGCCTCGGCCGCCCGATCCTTCGTGCTGCCGGAAGCCGACGTGGTGATGCTGGTCGGCGCGCGCCTGAACTGGCTGCTTTCGCAAGGCAAGGGCAAGACTTGGGGCGGCAAGGACCACAAGGCCTGGGGCGGCCAGAAATTCATCCAGATCGACATCTCACCGACCGAGGCTGACAGCAATGTGCCCATCGAGGCCCCGCTGGTCGGCGATATCGGCTCCTGTGTCTCGGCCCTGCTGGCCGGTATCGGCTCAAACTGGGCCAAGCCGCCGGCCGAATGGTTGAACGCCATCGCCGAACGCAAGAACAAAAACGTCGCCAAGATGGCCGAGACCCTCGCCAAAAATCCGGCGCCTATGAACTACCATAGTTCACTTAACGTGGTGCGCGACATCATCAAGTCCAACCCGGACGCCATCCTGGTCAACGAAGGCGCCAACGCGCTGGACTTTACGCGCTCCATCGTCGACATGTACAAGCCGCGCAAGCGCCTGGACGTCGGCACCTGGGGTATCATGGGCATAGGCATGGGCTTTGCCGTGGCGGCTGCCGTGGAAAGCGGCCAGCCGGTCATCGCCATCGAGGGTGACAGCGCCTTCGGCTTCAGCGGCATGGAGGTCGAGACGATCTGCCGCTACAATCTGCCGGTCTGCGTCGTTGTCATGAACAACAACGGCGTCTACCGTGGCGACGAAGTCAACGTGACGGGGGGCAAGGATCCATCGCCCCTGGTGTTCGTCAAGGGCGCACGCTACGAAATGTTGATGGAAGCATTCGGTGGTGTCGGCGTGCTTGCCACCACCCCGGCCGAGTTGCGCAAAGCCATGGAAGAAGCCATCAAGTCCCGCAGGCCAACCCTGATCAATGCCGTCATTGATGAAGGCGCCGGCACGGAAAGCGGACGCATCACCAGCCTTAACCCGCAAACCGCCGCGAAAAAGAAGTAAGTTACCAATAGTTATTCACATGGAGATTTGAAAATGTCAAACAAACCGCTCAAGGGCCTCAAGATCATCGACTTCACCCACGTACAGGCTGGCCCGGCCTGTACCCAGATGCTGGCCTGGTTCGGCGCCGACGTGATCAAGGTCGAGCGCCCCGGCTCCGGAGACGTGACGCGCAGCCAGTTGCGCGATATCCCCAATGTCGACGCGCTGTACTTCACGATGTTGAACAGCAACAAGCGTTCCCTGACCCTGGACACCAAGAAGCCCGAGGGCAAGGCTGTGCTGGAAAAGATGATCAAGGAGAGCGATGTACTGGTTGAAAACTTCGGCCCGGGTGCCCTGGACCGTATGGGTTTTTCCTGGGAGCGCATCCAGGAACTCAATCCCAGGTTGATTCTGGCTTCGGTCAAAGGCTTTTCCGACGGTCACGAATACGAAGACTTGAAGGTCTATGAAAACGTGGCACAGTGCGCCGGCGGCGCGGCATCCACCACCGGTTGGTGGAAAGGTGAGCAAGCCGGCCCGATGATTTCCGCCGCAGCGCTGGGCGACACCAATACCGGCATGCACCTGGCCATCGGCATCCTGACGGCCTACATCGGTCGCCAGCAGACCGGCAAGGGTCAGAAGGTGGCAGTCGCGATGCAGGATGCCGTGCTCAACCTGTGCCGTGTCAAGATGCGCGACCAGCTGCGTCTGGACAACCTGGGCTTCCTGGAAGAGTATCCCCAGTATCCGCATGAGATGGAAGCTTTCGCCGACAAGGTGACTCCGCGCGGCGGCAACGCCGGTGGTGGTGGCCAGCCGGGCTGGATTTTGAAGTGCAAGGGCTGGCAAACCGACCCCAACGCCTATATCTATTTCACGGTTCAGGGACATGCCTGGGAGCCAATTTGCGACGCCATCGGCAAGCCCGAATGGAAGACCGACCCGGCCTATACCACCCCCAAAGCTCGCCAGCCGCACATCATGGACATCTTCGGCACGATCGAGGACTGGCTGAAAGACAAGACCAAGTACGAGGCCGTCAATATCCTGCGCAAGTTCGACATCCCCTGCGCACCGGTGTTCTCGATGAAGGAACTGCTCCATGACAAGTCCCTGCGCAAGAGCGGCTCTATCGTCGAAGTGCCGCACAAGGAGCGTGGCAGCTACTGGACCGTGGGCAGTCCGATCAAGTTCTCCGACCTCAAGCCCGAGGTCACCGCTTCTCCGCTGCTGGGCGAGCACACCGATGAAGTTCTGGCCGAGCTTGGTTACAACAAGGAACAGATTGCCGCCATGCATGCTGCAAAGGCAGTTTGAAGACGGCTGGCAATTAATAATGTAGTGCTCCAAGAGCGGCGTTGAGGTTCCTGTATGGGTTTCGAAACGCCGCTCTGGTCTTTATCAGGGGTAAGTCTATGCACTCAGCAATTGATTTCAAGCAACTCGTGGAGGCAGTAGGTGATGCCATCGTCGTCTGTGATGCAAACGGCGCCATCACGTTCTGGAACCACGCGGCCGCACGCTTGTTTGGCTTTGCCGAACACGAGGCGCTGGGCCGATCGCTGGACCTGATCATTCCCGAGAAGCAGCGCCAGCGCCACTGGGATGGGTATAACAAGACCATGCAGACCGGGCAAACCCGTTACGGCAACGATGTGCTGCGGGTGCCGGCGCTGCATAAAGACGGGCGCACCTTTTCGATTGCGTTTACCGTGGCCATGCTGTTTTCGGCAGAAAAAACGGTGACAGCCATTATCGCGATAATTCGCGATGATACCGCGCGTTTCAATGAAGAGCGCGTTTTGCGCAAACGCCTGGCGGAACTCGAAGCCAAGGCTGTTTAATCTCCCCCTGTCCGCCGATGTGCAGGAGTGCTGAATGATCCGCACGCCTGTTGCCGGCGCCGCACGCCCGATCGGGCGTGCTGGCGTTGTTGTCGGCCCGGACTGATCCGCCCAGCATTTTCTTTTGCCTCCCCCCAACGCCGGTGCCACGCGTTTCACCTTGCCTGCCCCGGCCAGGTTGATGCGGGACTGGTTTATCTGCGTTTTACAAATTCCCGTTATGTAAATTCAGCCCAAACCATGCTGTTAACCCGGATATCGAATAGCGTGATCTCCATTCTCAGTTCTTCCACCGGAGTGGATGGGAACAAAGTTCCAGCCGGAGCGGGTGGGAAGTGGGGGCGATATTTTGGGCAGGTGAATATTTATTTACAAACTTAACCAAGGTCAAGGATTAAGCAAATCAGTTATCCCACAATCGGGGCGTTGTTAATGAGGTTTGCGAAATTGCATGACAGCATCTGGCAGTTCGATTGTTTTACATTGTAGCGAGTCGGAGTCCCTTTGCGGGACGTAGATCAGGTATCAAGCGCACATAGCGATATGGGGAGTGAACAGAGAAGTCACGCGCAGTATCGGCATATATATTTTATAAAAATTCCAAAGGGGAGCTTTCATGAATCAACAGAGTCAAGTCGCAACTGACATCTATAGTCGGAAGTCGAGTAATCGTTGGATCCAGCTTGTTTTGGGCATTATCTGCATGGCGATGATCGCCAATCTGCAGTATGGCTGGACGGTGTTCGTCGATCCCATGCACGACAAGATGGGCTGGACCAAGGCAGCCATTCAGGTCGCCTTTTCCGTTTTTGTATTGACTGAAACCTGGCTGGTCCCGGTCGAAGGCTGGGCGATGGATAAATTTGGTCCCCGCCCCGTCGTGATGTTTGGCGCCGTCATGGTGGCGGCCGCCTGGGTCATGAATTCGATGGCGAACTCCCTGGAAATGCTGTACTTCGCGGCAGTTATTGCCGGCATCGGCGCAGGTTCTGTCTACGGCACTTGCGTGGGCAACGCACTGAAACTGTTTCCGGACAAGCGCGGCCTGGCCGCCGGCCTGACTGCTGCCGGATTCGGTGCCGGTGCGGCAATCACCATCATTCCGATCTCCAACATGGTGCAAACCAGCGGCTACCAGCAGGCTTTCTTCACCTTCGGCCTACTCCAGGGAGCTGTGATCCTGGTGCTGGCACTGTTTCTCGTCCGTCCGCCGATCAAGTCTTTGGCCAAGGGGGCCAGCAACAAGGTTAATCCCCTTAGCAAGCATAACTACACACCGAAGGAGATGTTGAAGACACCGGTGTTCTGGTTGCTCTATGCCTGCTTCGTGCTGGTTGCCGCGGGCGGCATCATAGCCGCAGCCCAGGTTGCACCGATTGCAAAGGACTACGGCGTTGCGAAACTGCCGATGGATGTGTTTGGCGGAGTCATGCCGTTGCTGACGCTGGTCCTGGTGTTGGACAACCTGTGCAATGGTTTCACCCGTCCGCTGACCGGCTGGATCTCCGACAAGCTGGGCCGTGAGAACACCATGCTGGTGGTATTTGTGGGCGAGGGCGTGGCGATCCTGGGCCTGATGCAGTTCGGCCACAATCCGATCGGCTTCCTGATTTTCGCGCCGATGATTTTCCTCTGCTGGGGTGAAATATTCTCCATCTTCCCCGCGGTCAGTGGAGACACCTTCGGCATGAAGTTTGCCGCAGCCAACAACGGTTTTCTCTACACAGCCAAGGGCACGGCCTCGCTGCTGGTGCCGCTGGCCAGCGTGCTCACGGCGTACACCGGAAACTGGGTGGCGGTACTCTGGGTCGCAGCGTTGATGAGTATTGCAGCCGGTTTGATGGCCAGGTTCGTCATCTGCCCGATGCGCAAGAAAATGATCGACGTGCAGAATGTAGTCGAGGAAGGTCTTCAGCAGGCTTGAAAACCGAAGCGGACGGAGAGGGTTGCCGGACAGCTTGAAAATATCGGCCCGGCTCAATGTGAGGGTAACGCAGCTTGATGGGCTCACATTGATCCGGACGGTTTCGTGATTCACATCGCGCATTGAAAGGGGGAAACACATTAAAAATTCAAGGTTGAACCGCAGCACATGTTTTGAGTTGCTTAACAGTTAAAAAGTCACGCCCTAATACAATAAATGAGGAGAAACCTGTGAGAGTCAAAAGAAAACTAATTTCAGTGTCTTCGGCATTGATAATTGGGTCATCGTTGGCTGCAATGCCGAGCATTGCAGCTGCTGATCCGGCAGCCGATCTGGCGCAACAGATTCAGTCTTTGAAAGACGAATTAAAGACTGTACAGAGTCAAATTGATCAAGCTGCAGCCAAGCAGAAGGCCACCGATGCAGCTGCCTCGGTTGAAAAAATCCAGATACCCAAGCAAATCGACAGCTATAAACCCGGTACGGTCAATATGTATACGGGCGCGGCCAATCCCAATGTGGCCGACAGCCAGAACTTCCTGCAGCGAGAGCGCGACGACAGCCTGAGCTTCCGCATGCCCAGCAGCGGCGGCATCACGCTGTATGGCAATTTTGACGTGTCTGTTGATGACGCGACCAACGGCCTCAATGGCCATGTGGTTCCTGTAAACGGCACTGTCGGTCCGCCCGGGACGACTGCCGGCCCCGGCGCCAATGATGGCTGGATGCCGGCTATTTCGACCAACTCGACTTATGTCGGCTTGCGCGGTTACCAGCCGGTTATAGGCTGGCACGACACGCAGTTCCTCTGGCAGTTGCAAACCAATATCGCGTTGACGACGACGGGCGGCAGTTCAATGTCCAATTCGCAGCAAAGCAATGCCGTGTCGGGCAGCTTGACCACGGCCACCAGCTATATAGGCCTGGGTTCCAAGGACTACGGTGTGGTCAAGATCGGTAAAGCCTTCGCCCCGTATGCACTGTCTACCAACATCTTCAACCCTTTCGCAGGTCAGCTGGGCAGCATGAATGTGGTCATGGGTAATTCCGGCGGCGACAACCGGGTCGAATTCGGCACACTGATGGAACACGCGATCTGGTACGAATCGCCCAAGTGGAATCACACCAGTTTTGCCGCGATGTTCTCGCCCGGTCAGAATCGTGCCACGAACAGTGCCGCTATTCCCTCCGGTTCCGGGAACTGTAACGGCGGCAATATTCCCGGCAGCGGCGGTCTTATGGGCGGTTTCGGGAGCAATGTAGGCCCCGGTGTCGGAAGTCCGGATGGCTGTAACGACGGCGGCTTCAGCAATGCCTTCAGCACCAGCATAGTTTACGACGACAAGACGGCCTGGTATTTGACGGCCGGCTATGAGTCTCATGAAGGTGTAAATCGCGGTAGCGACTTTTATGGTACAGGCAATCCTTTGGGCAGTTACGCTAACCCGGCAGCGCAAGCGACGAATTATTACCTGGATAACGGCAAGGAATCGGCCGCCAAGGTCGGTGCGCTGTATCGCTTCCAGTCAACCGGCACCTGGATAGGCGGGGTTTACGAGCAGATGCGTCGCAGTGTGGACCCGTCAATACAGTCCATGAACGAACGCCAGCGTAAAGGCACATGGGTATTTATCGAGCAGAATCTCCCGCATGCCAACCAGATCAACCTGGGCTGGGCGCATGCCGGAAAAACACCGGGAGATGCCGGCGGACAACATAACTATGATCCGACAATAAACGGCGCCGCCAGTACCGCCGATATGTACACCATCAATGGCACGCATCAAGTTGACAGGAATCTTTCCTTCTATGCCAACTACGCGGTTACCTTCAACCATGGCAACGATCACTATGACCTGGGCGCAGGCGGACATGGCGTGACCACGGACTGTCATGCATCGTCCCTGAATGTTCCCGCTTCGGGTGGTATTGATTCCGCTCCGCAGTGCTGGGGTGGTACAGAGATACAGGGCATCACTATTGGCATGAGATACCGTTTCTGATCCCTCTATCAGAAATGAGCTTCCCCCACGTTTATTCGTGGGGGTTTTTTTTGCCTGCAGCATCCCACTCCCGCAGCGCAATCCGCGCACATGGAGTCTCCTGATTTTCGATAATCGTTTAAAATCACGCCAGGCTGATTGCTTGCGGTGAGAAAGGGGAATCCGTTTATGTTTTGCATCCGAACGTTGCTTGCCATGTTGTTTCTGCTGCCCCTGTCCGTGGCGTTTGCAGCCGACTGGCAATATGCGGGAATCGTGGGCAGGGACAAGGCGTCGTTCTTTGATGCCGCAGATATTCAATATCCCGACAAGGACACCGTGCGCCTGTGGGTCAAGGATATTGCCGAGAAAACCATCTGGGGTTATTTCAAGAGCAGGGACGGTGACCAGATCATGGATGAATCGGCCCGCAAGATCGCGAGCGGTTATACGCCGGAATTCTTGAAGCTGGAGTCAGCCCGGCGCATGCTTCCTGCCGATTTCAAAATGCAGGACGCATTGGCGACCATGGTGAGCGATGAAATCATCGCCAACAAGGCGGGCGTGCCGTCCGTCACTTCCACATACTTCGAGATCGATTGCAGGGGCAGGCGCATAGCGCCGCTTACTGTTATCAAATACCGCAAAAACGGCAGCATCGCCAAATCCCAGACACCGCAGCAAGCCAAATACTTCTACATAGTTCCGGACTCGTCGGGCGATTGGCTGGCTATGCTGGTTTGCCCCAGGAGTTGATCCAACCCGGATATAGTGGAGCGGGCCATGATTTTTTTGTGGACAATTCTTCGTCCTGCCGGGCTCATCCCGGGCTCAACAGTCGGCAGAAATGCCGCCGGCTTCGGGTTCTCCCCGCGCAGTTGAGGCTGAATACATTTCATCCTGCTTTGGTATATGATTCAGCGCAGGATGTCTGTGATGTGGAACTGCATAGGGCATGGGCACATTTTAAGTTTTAATAAAATGTGTCATAGTGGAATCGCTTTTTGATGCATAAACGCAATTCGCACTCGATCGATATATATATTGGGGGGGGGAGATGGATAACTCGCAAGTGACATGGAGATTGGGGGACAACATTGACTTGATTGAGGCTCAATTCGTCCTTGGCGATTTCTGCCTGAATCATTTCCCTGATAACCCCCAATTGGCCCGCTCCGTACAGAACGCAGACTCCATCGGAAGTATCAGGACTGCGCTCAAACCGATTATCAATCTGATCGTGACACAGCACAAAGAACTTACGGACGAATTTACTACCTTGATTCACGAGATCAATCAAACAGCAGCCTGACAAATCAATTACGGGGGGTGATGAAAATGGCAATGAGCTTTAAAGCAAAAATTATCGGGTCGGTGGTGGTTCCTACCATCGTGTTGATCAGCCTGAGCGCCGTTGCGCTGGCGTACAACGCTTACCAGAACCAGCAGCAGGCCGCCACGGAAAAAGTCCAGTCGGACCTTGATTCCGTGCAACGCCTACTAGATGAATCCGCACGCCTGATGAAGGCAAGAACGAGCGAAGCCATGAACGTGTTGCAGGACCTGACGTCCGCCGCGGGCGCACCCTCTGCGGGCGATACCGTAGAAATCGTTCCCGGCATAAGCGCTCCTAACCTTGCTTTTGGCAAGGAACTGCAAGCCTTTAATTTCCGCATTGTGGACAAACTGGTCAATCTTGTCGGCGGCACCGCCACTATTTTTTCGAAGTCCGGTGATACTTTTGTTCGCATCACAACCAATGTCAAAAAATCGGACGGCACCCGGGCTGTTGGAACCGTGCTTGATCGTTTGGGCCCGGCCTTTGCCGCAATCAGTACGTTGCAAGGATTTGAAGGCGTGGTCGATATTCTCGGCAATCCTTTCTTTACCTCGTATCAGCCCATCATGGACAGCCAGAACCAATTGATCGGCATCTATTACGTCGGTTACGAAGCTTCCCTGGGCGGGGTGCAAACTGCCATCCAGCAGACCAAGATTTTAAATACCGGATTCCTGGCCCTGGTGGATGGCGCTGGCAAGGTCCGTTTTACCACCAACGGCATCACTCCCGCGCAAGCGGCAGCCACCATCAAATCCGTTCCCGAGGGCTGGCAGGTTGACTCGCGAAACGTTGCCGGCTGGAACTACAAGGTGTTCGCCGCCTATCCAAAATCCGAACTGCGCGAGGGCGCAATTACCACGGCAGAGATTATTCTCGGCGGCGGTGTCATCCTCGCCTTGTTCCTCAGTGTGCTGGTGGGATTGTTGATCGAATCCATGGTTATCACCCCGCTGGGAGGAGACCCGGCACTGGCCAGCGCGGCAATGGCGCAAATATCATCCGGGAACCTGGACGTGGATCTTGGGAAAGTAAAACAAGGAAGCTTGCTGGGTAATCTTTCGCTGATGCAGGAAAAACTCCACAACATCGTTAACGCGATACACAAGGCGGTGGAGAAATCCACTGAGCAACATGCCAAATTCGACCAGACCGTCGCGGCTTTTCAGGAAGCCAAAGCGCTAAGCCCGGAAAGGCAAAAGATGGCCGAGGAGGCTTTGTTGGCGGCAGCTGGCAGGGTTACCAAGAGTGATGAATCCGTAAGCAGGGCAGTGGATAGACTGAAAATCTAAATCATTCGACTAGGATCCGACTCTGCGGTCCCGCAAGGATCGCAGATTTTTTGTACTTCTTTAAAGCGAACCGGTGTATTTTTGATGCGGAAATCCAATTCAACCCGGCCCGTTTGATTGCCCATTGAGCGCCCTGGGCCATGAGCGCCCCGGGCTAACCGAGCATGAGCAAACTTTCTATGCAGTATCCCCGCATATTCTTCCTGACGTCGCTGGCCATGATCGCATTCGCCGGCAATTCGCTGCTGTGCCGGGCCGCGCTCAAACACACCGGCATCGATGCGGCGAGCTTCACCTCGATACGATTGGTTTCCGGTGCGATGATGTTGTGGCTGGTGGTGCGCATCAGGGGTGGCACGACTAGCGGAAGCGGCAACTGGTTGTCGGCGTTTGCATTGTTTGTTTATGCGGCCCTGCTTTCTTACGCATATGCCAGCCTGTCAACGGCAATGGGTGCCCTGCTGCTGTTTGGTGCCGTCCAGGCAACGATGATAGGCCATGGCATCCGGGCGGGAGAACGCCTGTTGAAACTGCAACTGGTCGGGCTTGTGCTTGCATTCGCCGGACTGGTCGGTTTGTTGTTGCCGGGTCTATCAGCCCCGCCGGTATCCGGTTCACTGTTGATGCTGGGTTCGGGGGTTGCCTGGGGCGTCTATTCATTGCGCGGGAAAGGTGCGGGTGATCCCACCAGGGTAACGGCGGGGAATTTTCTGCGCGCTGTGCCTATCGCGGGGGTATTGAGCGCATTGATGTACGACCAAACCTCGCTGGACAGTGCCGGATTCTGGTACGCGGTTGCGTCGGGCGCACTGACTTCGGGTATAGGCTACGCCATCTGGTACACAGCCTTGCCGGCGTTGAAAGCCGCCAAGGCTGCGACAGTGCAACTCAGCGTTCCGGTCATCGCTGCCGCGGGTGGCACTGTCTTCCTCGGCGAGCCTTTGACACTGCGCCTGATATTGTCGTCCATGGCGATACTCGGCGGGATCGCGCTGGTGATACTGGAGAAGCAGCATGTGCATCGCAGCCGGTGACCAAAGTGGCAGGTATATTGTGAAGCAGAAGAAAAATTCGAACCCGGCTGCTTTAACCCGGCCTGCCGTAACCAACGACTTTGGGAAGTAATGATGAAAATGCAGTTTCCGGCAATCGTAATCGTCTTTATCGTTTTTGTAGTGATGCAAATATTGGCTTACAAAAAGAAGAAGGCAAAATCCCCGGAGATACTCCCCTACATTAAAAAGAAATCACTGCTGGGTGAACGGGAGCAAGTTCTGTTTTACCGGTTGATCGAGGCGATGCCCGACCACTACGTTATGCCGCAGGTCAGGCTTGCCGACATTGTAGGCGTGAAAAAATGCGACGACTGGCAAGCATGGTTCAATAAGATCAGCCGCAGGAGCGTTGATTTTGCGATCTGCAATAAATCGTTTGTGGTATTGGCCTGCATTGAGCTTGAAGGGAAAATGCCCGGGCAGGAGGGCAGGCAAAATGCAGATAACACAAAGGACGAAGCCTTGAACGCCGCCGGAATTCCAGTAGTGCGTATGGATGCCAACAAACCGCCTCCGTCCGGCGACATCAAAATCATGCTGGAAAATCTGATTGCGAAAATGCAAGGTTAGAAACCGGGGGCGCAGGGGAAACAGTTTTGCTATGCAACACGACTCCATGCGGTGATTTTTCAAATTGCAGAAAATTAACCGGAGCAAAGGGCCCGGTCCCTTAATTCCTTTGGCAGCGCGGCGTGCTTTGCTTCAGCGCCATGTTCAAATTATTCAGGCGGGTTGACATGAAAATCTCAAAGCTGGTTTTGTTGGTGTGCAGCCTGTTTTTGACGATGGCCGTTCAGGCTGAGCCGGATGTGGTCAGGCTGGGCAACCTGAAGTTCGCCCATTACGGGGCGGTCTCGTACATGAAGGAGCTGGCTCCAAAATACAACCTGGTGATCGAGGAGCGGATGTTTGCCAAGGGGCTGGACATACTGCCCGCGACGATTGCCGGCGAGATCGACATCGCGGCGAGCGCGCTCGATGCGGCTGTCGCCGGCCGCGCCAGCGGAGTGCCGATATACGTGGTGGCGGGTTTTGCCAAGGGCGGCGCGCGCATCGTTGCCCGTCCCGACCTGAACATCAGGTCGGTTGCCGACCTCAGGGGCAGGAGGGTGGGTGTGGCACGCGGGGGTGCGCAGGAACTGTTGTTGTATGCCGAATTGTCCAAGTACAACCTGACCTGGTCGGACCAGCCGGGCAAGGATGTGCAGATATTCTTCATGCCGTTCGCCGACCTGAACCAGGCGCTGATGCAGAAAAATATCGACGCGATGAGCCAGTCCGAGCCGCAATCATCGCAGGCGATCAACAAAGGCTACGGTGTTGAAGTGCTGAAACCCTATGACACGCCATTGGGCGAACCGGTGCGTGTACTGGTGATGACCGAGAAGATGTACAACGAGAAGCGCGATGTGGCGCAGCGTGTGCTCAAGCTGTTCGTCGAAGCAACCCGGGCTTTCCAGAAAGATCCCAAACTGGCGGAAAAATACGTGCGCGAGCAGATGTTCAAGAGCCAGATCAGCGACCAGGACTATCGGGATGCGATGAGCAATGCGTCCTTCACCTATGACGTCAGCCTCGCACACGTTCAGATCACCGCCGACCTGATGAAGAAATACGGCGTCGGCAAGCTGGGTTATGTGCCGCAGGCGAAGGACTGGGTGCGTCTCGACTTGCTCGATAACGCGAAGAAAGCGTTGCAGGTCAAATAAGCCGTATCGCCCCGGATGAAAAAAAACTGCCTGGCAAAAACTTTCGGGATCCTGCATGGCTTGCTGGTGCCCATCGTGCTGCTTGCGCTGTGGCAGTGGCTGTCTTCGCAGGCGATCGTCAATCCGATGATCCTGCCGGCACCCACCAGGGTGCTGGCCAAGTGGTGGGAGTACCTGATGCCGGCGCAGGCTTACGACCCGGCAACTTCCGGTTATCTGGCATGGATGTTTTCCGGCGAGATGATTCATGACGCCTATGCCAGCATGTATCGCGTGACGGTGGGATTTGTCGTGGGTGCAATCCTGGCGCTGCCGCTGGGGCTGATCATGGGTGCCAACGACCGCGTCTACAAACTGTTCAATCCCTTGATCCAGATTTTGCGGCCGATCCCGCCGATCGCATTTATCCCGCTGTCCATCCTGTGGTTCGGCCTGGGCAACCCGCCGGCTATTTTCCTGATCGTCATCGGTGCATTCTTTCCGATCCTGATGAACACCATTGCCGGCGTGCGCAATGTCGACGGCATCTACATCCGCGCCGCGCGCAGCCTGGGTGCGAGCCAGACGACGATGTTCCTGCGCGTGATACTTCCGGCAGCGACACCCTATATCCTGACCGGCATGCGCATCGGCGTCGGCACAGCCTTTATCGTGGTGATCGTGGCGGAGATGATCGCGGTCAATAACGGCCTCGGTTACCGCATACTGGAAGCGCGCGAATTCTTCTGGTCGGACAAGATCATCGCGGGCATGTTCACGATCGGGCTGCTCGGGCTGGCCATCGACACCGGCATGAACCGCCTCAACAACCATTTGCTCAAGTGGCATCGCGGCATTGAAAACAAATGACCGTGCAGCCGCATATCCGCATCGAAAAAGTCAGCAAGGTATTCCGCACCGGAGGAAGCGAAGTGGCGGCGCTGGACGATATCAACCTTGACATCAAGGCCGGTGAATTCATCTGCCTGCTCGGGCCTTCCGGTTGCGGGAAATCCACGCTGCTCAACACCGTTGCCGGTTTTTCGTTGCCCACTTCCGGTGTCGTCCGGGTCCATGGCGAGACGGTGCGGGTACCCGGGCCGGATCGCGGCATGGTGTTCCAGGAATACGCGCTGTTCCCGTGGATGACGGTGGAGAAGAACATCGCCTTCGGCCTCGAGATCCAGAAGCAGGGCAGGGCGCAGATAGCCGGGAAAGTGGACGCGCTGCTGGAGATGCTGAAATTGCAGGACTTCCGCGGCCGCTACCCGAAAGACCTGTCCGGCGGCATGCGCCAGCGTGTCGCGATCGCCCGCGTGCTGGCGCTCGATTCGCCTATCATGCTGATGGACGAACCGTTCGGCGCGCTGGACTCGCTGACCCGGCGCAACCTGCAGGACGAGTTGTTGCGCATCTGGATGGAATACCGCAAGACCATCATCTTCGTCACCCACAGCATAGAAGAATCCATCTACCTGGCCGACCGGATCATAGTCATGACCTATCGCCCGGGCAGGATCAAGCAGGATGTCAGCGTCACGATGCCGCATCCGCGCGATCCCAGTTCCGCCGAATTCAACGATCTCAAGAAGGAATTGGGAATGCTGGTGATGGAAGAGCAAAGCCGCCACAACCAGGAGGAGATCAAGGCGCCCGTCGCCGACTGAACCTCTGCGGCAGAGTGTTGCAGCGACGGAGCCCGTTACCGGATAGAGTGGTGCCCTGACCAACCTTATTGACCGATTTTAATGATTCAAAACACCATGAACGAATTGGGCTACTGGCTGCTTCGATACGAAAATCAACTGCTGGCTACGATTGACAGGGCCGGAGGAAATATTTTTCCGCGCGGCCGGGCAACAGATTTCGGCAGTCCCAGGAATGTGTTGCTGGTCGGGGAATGGCGGGGGATTTTCTGCTATGCCGCCGAACTGGACCGGCTCCCCGAAAATATTCCCGGAGAGCTGATGCCGGTGCGCAGCCTGTTCAGTCTGGCTGGCGAAGAGGAAATATACCTGGCCGGACGCGCGGTACAGCTTCTGGACTGGCAGAAGAACCACCGCTACTGCGGCAAGTGCGGCGCGCCCACAACCATCAAGGCGGGGCAGTTCGCGATGTTGTGCCACGCATGCGGCCTGGTCGCATACCCGAGGATTTCTCCCGCCGTGATGGTGCTGATCCAGCGCGGCGATGAACTGTTGCTGGCCCGCAGCCCCCGGTTCAGGCCCGGTGTCTTCAGCGCCCTGGCCGGGTTTGTCGAGGCAGGTGAAACCCTGGAGCAGTGCGCAAGCCGCGAAGTCCTAGAGGAGGTGGGCATAACGATCACCAACCTCAGGTATTTCGGAAGCCAGTCCTGGCCGTTTCCCCACTCCTTGATGGTGGCATTCTTTGCCGACTACACAGGAGGCATCATCAAGCCCGAGCCGTCGGAGATCGAAGATGCAAGATGGTTCTCATGCAGCGCATTGCCAGCGTTGCCGGAACCGGTGAGCATCGCCCGCCAGATGATCGATGCGGCGTGCCGATAGGCGGGGCGACAGGGGTGTGATACTGGCAAGGTGCGAACCGGCACGTTTGATCTGGTCGTTTGACCGCTACCAGATCTGACGGTGAGCTGTCGGGCGACGGCATTCCTTGGATGCGAAATCATCCAAATTGTCAGGTAGCCATGCAGCCTGACAATTTGTCGAATATAAAACAGACGGACTTCGGCAGCTTTTGATCACCCGATGCGTCTTGCTCTCCAAGAGCCCCGCTTAATTTCCAAACTTCGCTCTGTTGGCTTGGCCTTTGTTATAAAGCCGGGTAACGATGTCATCCAGACCGGCATCCTTCTTCTCGATGAAGATTTCGCTGATCTGCTTCGTATCAAGATCGACCGCCATCGAAATTTTCTTGATGGCTTCCTGGATGCCCTCCTTGAGCGCATCTACATTGGTACCGTCCTTGAGTACATCCCCCAGCATCTCGACATCGGTATCCTTGATTACGCGGAGCACCTCTTTATCGGAAAGCCCGGTTGCACTTGCTATCTCGGCGAAAGCTTCTGCGACAAACTTGCCCAGTTTTTCTATATCATCCTTGTTGTCAGCGAACCCCTCACCGATTTGACGCCTTTTGACGGGGAAGCGGATCTCCGGCAATTCGGCTGGCTCTTTTAAAACTTCTTCGACTGGATCCTTGTTCATTTTAATATTCCTTCACTTGAGTTGGCAGGTTATCCCGGCAGAGACTGAAGATTGAACCTGATGTTGCCGCCGGTCTGTGTGCTAACGAACATTGCCGATTTGATTGATGTGGAACCGGGGCGGGCTGCCTCCTGTGGCACACTGGAGAAACAATGGTAAATGTGTAGAATGCCGCGGCAAGGAAGAATCAAACCGTGGGTCGTCCCCGATGGCTGCAATCGTCAGGCAGCAATGAAAACAGGAGCCTTGTCAGGTGATAGGAGTAAATGATGCAAATTGAAATCTGGTCGGACGTGATCTGCCCCTGGTGCTATATCGGCAAACGCCGTTTTGAGGCGGCACTCGCCCGGTACGCGAATCGTGAAAACATAAACGTGATCTGGCGCAGCTTCGAGCTCGACCAGAATGCACCCAGACAGCAACCCGGCAAAGTAAACGAGCTGATATCGCACAAATACAACATCAGCCTGCGGGAAGCGGACGAGATGATCGCGCGGGTAACGGCGCACGCCAGGGAAGCCGGCCTTGAATATCATCTGGACAAGGCCAGGCGGGGCAATTCCTTCGACGCTCACCGCCTGCTGCATTTTGCCGCCGAGAAGCAGGTGGGCGACCAGGCCATCGAATCCGTGATGCATGCCTATTTTTCCGAATCCTTGCCGGTGGGAGACCGTGCCGCGCTGGCGAAGCTTGCACCCGGGTTCGGCATTCCCGAAAGCGAGGCGCTGGCAATGCTGGAAAGCGACAGGTATGCGGATGCGGTGCGAGCCGATGAATCACGCGCGGCTGATTTCGGCATCTCCGGTGTGCCGTTCTTCGTGTTCGATGGAAAAACGGGCATCTCCGGCGCGCAGCCGGTCGAAGTGTTTGTCGAGGCGCTGCAACAGATGTGATTTGAATATTGGCGTATCCCGGTTTGCCGGAAGCAGCGTTCGAAGCGGGTGACCGGCTGAATCTTGAGTGCTTCCGCCGCTAGCGAATGCCGTGCCGGAAACGATATCCCTTGTAGCTGAAGATCATGCCGTCCGGCGTGATCTGTTCCAGCCTGAGTCCTGGCATCAACGATTGGCCTTCCCGCAACTTGTTGGAATTGATATAGACAATACGCTCGTCGGGCAGGTTCGAGTAGGCATGAAGCTGAACCGTCATGGCCGGGATCTCCCGCTGAATCTGGGCAGGCAACTCATCCATGGATATCGCTTTTTGCTCCTGCGCAGCGCCGGCAACGGGTAGCGCCGCGCCGCCTGAGCCAGGTATTCCTGTGTCAGGTGTTCCGGAGCCGGCGGTTGCCGGGCTGTCCGGCTTGACGGCAACCGCCCCGGGAACAGCTTGTCCTGCCCGCGATAAATTCGGTGCCGGAATTTCCTGCGCTGTCCTGCCGGGCATTTCCGGCGGTGCGGCCAAAGGCCCCGGCGTGGTCATAATCGCAGGGGCTTGTTGCGAAACCGGGACCGGCGGTTTCGCGGTGACAGCTTCTGTCCCGGGAAGCGCAGAAGCGGGAGGCGCTTGCTCGGCATGCCACGGGCGCAACCAGCCTATCATGACCCCGGTGACCAGCAATATTGCCGCAAGCAGGCCGTAAGAGATAAACTTGGGTCGTTTGGGCGCAGCCACTGTCAGCTGTGCGGCCTGCAATGTCGGTGTTGCGCCACGCTGGCGCTGCTGGTCGGATTTTTTGAGCGCATCAAGGATGTACGACATGGCTACTTTGCTCCTTGTTCGCGGTGCAACTTCGGCACTGTCTTGTCCGCCGCGACGCTCAGGTGCATCATGGTCTGTAGCCCGACAGCACCGTCAGGAACGAGGCCCTGGGCGAGTTGAAACTGTTTGACTTCACGCATCATGGCTGCATCAAATACTTGCCCTTTGCCGGATGCTGCCGCTTTGCCATGTAGTTGCGCGAGTTGCCCGGCCAGCCAATCCACATCCGGGCCGCGATCGCCCGGGCGCAGCTTCTTGCTTGCAACCGGCGGCATGCGCCACAGCAGGGTGTAGTGCCCGGACCATTGCTCCGCAAATGCGCCCAGGGAAACTGCCCTGCTTGCGTCGCCGAGCGCAAAGGTGGCGGATTGATTGTCCAGGCCGGTCAATGTTGCATTGAATTTGTTTCCCTGCCTGTCTTGCATCAGCAGGACTGCGGGCAGGTTCAATTGGCGCAATTCATTCAGCCCGCCGCGCGCGGTCAGGCAACGCAAACCGATGGCCTCAGCCTGGCGGCATTCGTCGCCGCCCTGGTAGCTTGAGCCCCATGCCTTGAATAACGAGGCGTAGGCCATCTCATGGCTGCGCGAGAGCGGGTAGCTTGCCGGCCACTCCAGTACATCCGGCAATGCCGCTGCAGGCTTGGTGGCCGCTGCCTGAACTTCGGCTTTCGCCTGTGGCCGGGTCTGCACCAGAAGCTGGTACGTTGCCCCAGCCAGCACGACCAGCAGCAAAGCTGCCAGCAGAGGGCGCATCATGCTGCGCGGTTGCGCCGCAGGATTGTGGAACACCTCGCGCGCCGCCTGCTTCAGGGTCGCGCGGTCGACCCGTTCCTTGCTTTGGGCGTAGGTGCCCAGCAGCGCACGGTCGCACAGCACGTTGATGATCCGCGGAATACCCCCGCTCAAGCGGTACAGCTGACCCATCAGCGCAAGCGGGAACAGCAGGCGCTCCGCTCCGGCAACCACCAGCCGGTGCTGCACATAGGCGGCGACTTCCTGTTTGCCCAGCGGCCCCAGGTGATAACGCGCTATGATCCGTTGCGCGAGCTGGCGCAGTTCCGGTCGCGCCAGCATCGCCGCCAGCTCGGGCTGGCCCAGCAGGATGATCTGCAGCAGTTTGCGCTGGTTGGTTTCCAGATTGGTGAGCAGCCGCAATTGTTCCAGCACATCGGCGGAAAGGTTTTGCGCCTCGTCAATGATCAGCACTGTATGCCTGCCCCTGGCGTGGGCGTCGAGCAGATAGGCGTTGATGCAATCGATGTACACCTTGACGCTGGTGTTGCCCGACGGACAAGTGACGCCGAATTCGGCGCAGATGGTCGAGAGCAATTCCTCCACCGTCAGCTTGGGATTGAAGATGTAGGCCACATCGCAGGATTCCGGAATCTGCTCGAGCAGGCAGCGGCACACCGTGGTCTTGCCTGCACCGACTTCGCCCGTGAGCAGCACAAACCCGCCACCTGCATTCACGCCATAAAGCAGGTGCGCGAGCGCCTCCTGATGGCGCTGGCTCATGTAGAGATAGCGGGGGTCGGGTGCGATGGAGAACGGCTCTTCGGCGAGGCCAAAGTAACTCTGGTACATGAGATGCCCGGGAGTTGAGATGTTGCGCCATTATAGCTGCAAGTCGGTTTCATCCGCGGATGAGTCGCCAACTTGAAATCCCGGTTTGTGATTGCAAGTTTATGGATATGTCGCGTTATTTGAAATCGAAGGCGGCCAGAGCGTGACCGTGCCGGCGATACGCCATCAACGCGAAGAAGATTTCTTTTGAAGGTTGGATAAAATGTGGCAAAGTAGGGATGTCGTTTGGTGAGGACAGAAACCGGAACCTGTTCAAGGCGGTTTTTGCAGCCATACGCGAACTCATGGCGCAACTGGAACCGGGGAAGAATCGCCCCGTCGGTTTTGCGCCCTGGGAGAGAAAATGAAGACAGCCGCTTTAGTTTTTTGGGCTTTATAAATGAAATATGTTAATGCAAGGCCCGACCCCGTGTGCCTTTTTTCCAATTCACCTTTAAGGATTTGCAAATGATGTCTATTAAATCTCGCATTTTGCTGGCAAGCGCAGCTTCCCTGTTTATATTGAGCGCCTGTAACGGCAAAGCCGGAAATGCTCCCGCAGCGGGAGATGTCGCCGCCACCGTCAACGGCACCCCCATCAGCAAGGGTAGTGTCGACCAGATAGTCGGGCAGCGTTTAGCGATGGGCCAGCCTGACAGCCCCGAAACACGCAAAGCCATCATCAACCAGCTGGCTATGCAGATGCTGGTATCCGAGGAAGCGATCAAGAAAAACCTGGACAAGACGCCGGAAGTGGTCGACCAGCTCAACCTGACCCGGCAGTCCATCCTGGCCAACGCCTTCGTTCAGGACTATACAAAGAATAATCCTGTCAGCGACGACATGTTGAAAGCCGAGTACGACAAGATCAAGGCACACAGATGTCAGGTACCGAATACAAGGCACGCCATATCCTGGTGGATAAGGAGGCTTTAGCCAAGACCATCATCGCCAAACTGAAAAAAAATCCCAAGCTGTTCGACAGTCTCGCCAAGGAATATTCAAAAGATCCGGGCTCCAAGGGTAATGGCGGCGAGCTGGGTTGGTTCGACCCGCGCGACATGGTGCCGGAATTCGGTGCTGCCGTCGCCAAGCTTGCAAAAGGAAAGTTCACGCTTGAACCGGTCAAGACGCAATTTGGCTATCATGTGATTCTGTTGGAAGATTCCCGCGCCAAGCAGGCTCCCACCTTCGAGCAAGTCAAACCCCAACTGGCCAGGCAAGTGCAAGATCAAAACCTGAAGAAACTGGTCGACGACATGATGTCAAAAGCCAAGATCGAAATCACCGCCTCACCTGCAGCTGCACCGGGCAAGAAACCGGAATAAGCGGGTTATAGCCGGGAGTGATGAAAGGGGCCGGGGTCGAATTTATGTAGTTGAAGAAATTCGAACCCGGCCCCTTTATTTTTTGGGTGTTGCCGGAGAAGCGTCCTTGATCCGACCCGGATTGTTTATGTAGTCACAAATTGTGGCCACATCAACTGCGTCTTGTGAAAAAGATGAAGCTGCCTCTTTTAATTGCCCTGTAACTTATGAATCCAGCCAAAGCATCAGCCCGCGATGTCAGCGCCCAAATTTCACGCCTGTTTGTGCATCCCGTCAAATCCTGCGCGGGTGTAGAGGTGCGCGAGGCATTGTTGACCGAAACGGGATTGGAGCTGGATCGGGCCTGGATGGTGGTGGATGCACGGGGCGTTTTTGTCACGCAGCGCGAGCAACCCCGCCTGGCGCTGGTCCGCCCGCATATCGAACCCGATGAGCTGGTGCTGAACGCACCGGGCATGCAGGACTTGCACATCGCGCGTGGTGGGGTGAACAAAACTATTTCTGTGAAGCTTTGGGATGATGAAGTACCTGCCTTCGATATGGGCGACGAGGCAGCGCTATGGTTCACTGATTTCCTGGCGATGTCCGCAGGGGCGAGTCAAGCTTCCCGCGCCTATCGACCCCACGCTTATAGATTGGTCCGGTTCGATCCGGCGCACCGGCGCGCTTCCAATCCGGATTGGACAGGCGGTGTGCAAGCCTTCAACCTGTTCAGCGATGGATATCCGCTTTTGGTGCTCAGCGACGCGTCGCTTGCAGAACTGAATCAGCGATTGCTGGCCGCAGGCCATGCCAGCGTCGGCATCGAACGATTCAGGCCAAACATCGTGCTGTCGGGACTGCATGCGCACGATGAAGACAGGCTGGGCGTGATGCACGTTCAGGCAAGCACTGAAGAAGTTTTGCTGAAGCCGGTCAAGCCCAGCCCGCGCTGTCCCATCCCCAATGTTGATCCGCAGACTGCTACAATCAGCCCCGAAGTCGGCGACACCCTGCAAAGCTATCGGCAGGATGCCCGTGTAGAGGGTGCGGTAACTTTCGGCATGAACACCATCGTCCTTCAGGGTGTCGGCGCCACGTTGCAAGTGGGGCAGACAGTGACGGCAGATTTTGATTTTGGTTGACTGGCTGCGCTGAAGAAAATCTACCCAAGTCTCCGAAGGTGTAAGCATGCAAGATGGCATAAGCGGCGACGGTGATTGTGTAGAATGCCGCAACAAGGGGAGAGGCAATGCCAAGCCAGAAAATAATCGCCAAGAAGTTGATTGCGTCTGTAGAGCAGATCGAATCACGGATGTTTCTTATCCGTGGGCAGAAGGTCATGCTCAGTACGCATTTGGCTGAATTGTATGAGGTCGAACCACGGATTCTGGTTCGGGGCGTCAAACGCAACATCGCGCGCTTCCCGGAAGACTTCATGTTCCAGTTGAACCCAGAGGAGTTTGCCAACTTGAAATCCCAAATTGGGATTTCAAGTTGGGGCGGTGTACGAACGGCGCCCTATGCCTTCACCGAGCAGGGAGTTGCGATGCTCTCCAGCGTTTTGCACAGTACTCGAGCCATTCAGGTCAACATTGAGATCATGCGCGCCTTCGTGCGTTTGCGGCAGATGCTTTCCACCAATGCCGAACTGTCCCGTAAACTAGCCGCACTTGAAAAGAAATACGACATCCAGTTCAAAGCAGTATTCGAAGCCATCCGCGAACTCATGACACCATTGGAACCGAGGAAGAAGCGCCCCATCGGTTTTGCGCCTTGGGAGAAAAAATGAAACCGTGGTCTGTCCCTGATTGTTCCGTTGCAAGTGGGGCAGACAGTGACGGCGGATTTCGATTTTGGTTGACGGAGGGTTGCGGGGGAGGATACCTTCACGGCTTTGCGCCGTGGGAGAAAAAATGACCCCGATTTATTTCTGTGGTTAAGATATACGAAGTATGTGCAGAAGGAGAATGTCATGGGAAAACAGGAAATCGTCGCACAGGCATTAAAGCTCGATCCCGCAGAACGTTTTGACCTGGTTGACCAGATATTGCATAGCCTCGATAAACCAGACCCTGAAATTGACCGTGTTTGGCTCGAAGAATCTGAGAAGCGGCTTGCCGCCTATCGTGCAGGCAAGGTTAAAGGTATACCGGCAGAAGAGATTTTCGGGAAGTTCTGATGCGAGTGGTTTTCTCGCCAGAAGCTCGGCAGGAATTTGAAGACGCAGAACGTTATTACAACCTGCAAGTTCCCCAACTCGGCAGCCGATTTCGCGGAGAAATACGTGATGCTCTGCCGCGCATACGAACATGGCCCTTGTCGTGTCAAATAGAACATGGAGAGATCAGGCGGCTGACATTAAGCCGGTTCCCTTATAAATTGCTGTACTCGGTCGAAAGCGACCATGTTTATGTGATCGCGGTGGCACATCAACACCGAGAGCCGAATTACTGGATTGATCGGTCATAAACTGTCCTTCAGAGCAGTCATGGTGACCACAGAAAATTTACCGAACATATCAGATCAATTATGAAATCGTGGTCTGTCCCCGATTGTTTATGGGTTTGTATTTTTGCCGAGATGTTTGGCATGGTTATTCGTGAAAAATTTGAAACTCCGTTTGATGCGAAAGTAGTGAATAATGACTAAACAAAGGCGGGATTAGTCATGTGGAATAAATTGAGTGAAGGCATTACGAGTCTATTTTTCATTGCGCTATTCGCCTTAGTGGCGTGGGGATGGGTGCTGAATATCATTGCTATAGCACATACAGAACACGTTACGGGGATGACCATTATCCGAGCGATAGGTATTTTTCTTTTTCCTCTCGGAGCTATCTTCGGGTGGTTTTTTTAGAAAAATTAATGGTATGTTTAAAACGTAAAATGAACTGGCTGATAATCCTCCGTCCATTTTCAAGAATGTTTGATTTCTACCTTCATATCTATGAGTAGTCCACCATTGATTCTCGGGGATGATTTTTTAGCGTTACTGCACCGCCACTTCATTAATTTGATGTGCCTAGACAGCGGTGCAGAAGCTAGATTAAAGAACAAAGGAAAACCAGCTTTTTATAACTTCAGCGCCTTCATAGTTGAAATCAATAGCAGATGGTTTGCCATTACCGCGGGCCACATTTTTGATACGCTAAAAAAGGCGCAAGCGAATGGAGCAAATATTTCGAGATGGCATATAGATGATTCTATTGTATCGAGCAAACCAGAGCATCCCTATCCGATTACTATCGACATTGATAGAGATGTAATCTGGTTTAGCGACAACGTACCGGGGGTTGATTATGCGTGCTTTGAATTAGGCGAACTCACCCGTCAAGCCTTATTAGGGCAAGGTATTCAAGCAATTTCTTCAGAGGTATGGGCTGCGAATGACATATCTGAATATTCTCTTTGGCTTTTGGTCGGCACTCCGAAATGCCTTGTGAATTTTGATTTTGACAGACCAACTGTGAAGCATCATGCAACCATCAGGCTTGAACGTGTTAATAGTATTCCAACTGGCTTTACCCATACCGAATACCAAAGGCTCTATGCATGCCTAGATTTCTCATCCATCAAGGGCATCGGTAATTCATTTGACATTGATGGAATGAGTGGTGGGCCAATTTTTGGACTAAAACCATCGACAAGTTCAAATCAATATGAGTATCGTATTATCGGTGTTCAAAGCAGTTGCACTGCCGATCATGTCGCAATCTGTGCTGCTGCCCCTTTTATTGAAGCGATCGCACAATGTGTCGGAAATGGCGCACGTTAAAAATACAGACACCCAACACATTATGCCCAACCCCACCGAAAAAATCTGGGATCGCGAACGCCAGAGACGTAACCGCAAGCTGGAGCGCGCTGCATCGGCACTAGGCGCGTCGCTGCGCGACAAGGTGGTGAACGCCGATATGGCGGTGCGCCTGCTCGAAGCGGTGATCGCACCGGGTGACCGCGTGTGCCTGGAAGGCGACAACCAGAAGCAGGCGGATTTTCTGGCGCAGGCGTTGACGCGCGTCGATCCTGCGCGGGTGAATAAATTGCACATGCTGCAATCGGTACTGGCGCTGCCCGAACATCTCGATCTGTACGAGTTCGGCATCGCCGAGCTGCTCGACTTCTCGTTCTCCGGCCCGCAGGCCGCGCGGTTGGCGCGCATGGTCGGCAAGAAGCAGATACGCATAGGCGCGATCCATACTTATCTGGAATTGTTCAGCCGCTATTTCGTCGACCTCACGCCGCATGTCGCGCTGGTGGTCGCGCAATCCGCCGATGCGCAGGGCAATCTGTACACCGGCCCGAACACCGAGGATACGCCCGCGATTGTCGAGGCCACCGCGTTCAAGAACGGCATCGTGATCGCGCAGGTGAACGAGCTGGTGGACAAGGTGCCGCGCGTGGATATCCCCGGCGACTGGGTGAACTTCGTGATCCCCAGCCCGCGTCCGCATTTCATCGAGCCGCTGTTCACCCGCGACCCGGCGCAGATCTCCGAGATACAGGTGCTGATGGCGATGATGGCGATCAAGGGCATCTACGCCGAATATGGCGTGCAGCGCCTGAACCACGGCATCGGTTTCGACACCGCCGCGATCGAATTGCTGCTGCCCACTTATGCGGCCAGCCTGGGGCTGAAGGGCAAGATCTGCAGCCACTGGGCGCTCAATCCCCATCCGACGATGATCCCCGCGATCGAGGCCGGATTCGTGAAGTCGATACACTCCTTCGGTTCCGAGCTCGGCATGGAGAATTACATCGCTGCGCGTCCCGACGTGTTCTTCAACGGGCCGGACGGCACGATGCGCTCGAATCGTGCGTTCTCGCAGGCGGCAGGCCACTATGCCTGCGACCTGTTCATCGGCTCGACCTTGCAGATCGATATGGCAGGCAACAGCTCGACCGCGACGATGGACCGCATCTCGGGTTTCGGCGGTGCGCCCAACATGGGCGCGGATGCCGCGGGGCGGCGCCATGCCAGCCCGGCCTGGCTGAAAGCCGGCGAGCAAAGACGAAGCCAGCAACCTGGAATTCCGCGCGGGCGCAAGCTGGTGGTGCAGATGGTCGAGACGTTCCGCGAGCACATGCATCCGGCCTTCGTCGCCGAACTGGATGCCTGGAAGCTGGCTGAATTCGCCAACATGCCGATCCCGCCGGTGATGATCTACGGCGACGATGTTACCCACATCCTCACCGAGGAGGGCATCGCCAACCTGCTGTTGTGCGCCAATGCCGAAGAGCGCGAACAGGCGATACGCGGCGTGGCGGGTTACACCGAGATGGGTTTGGGCCGCGATGCGCGCATGGTCGAGAACCTGCGCGACAGAGGTGTGATCAGGCGCGCCGAGGATATGGGCATCAACAAGCGCGACGCGACGCGCGATCTGCTTGCCGCGCATTCGATCAAGGATCTGGTGCGCGCATCGGGCGGCCTGTATCAACCGCCGGTGCGGTTCAGGAATTGGTGAGGTATGCTGGCTGAAATATTATTCTTCCCCATGCAAGGGTGAAGGAGTCGAACAGCAACCGTGAATTATTGAGGTTTTCATATTTGATGACAGTGACACATCTTGCGGAATGCGGTAAGGGGAAATTAACCCGGATAATCCATTAGGAGAAGTCGGGTGTAAAAGACCGTTCGTGGTGAGGTATCGAACCACTTGAGCAAGCCCTTCGATACGCTCTGCGTACCCTGTGCTGAGCGCGTCGAAGCATCAGGGCGAACGGATTTGGGCTAATGAACTATCTGGGATTAAAAAACTGGCACGTCATTCCCGCGAATTCGGGGAATCCAGAATGCCTCGTCATTGCGAGAAGGCGAAGCCGACGCGGCAATCCAGATGGTTTAAAAAAATGCATCTTGGTCTTGCTGGATTGCTTCACTTCGTTCGCAATGACGGCAAGGGTGTAGTGAATTATGGAAGCATCAATAAATAAACAAAAGTTAATACAACAGGACCATGGAAAACTTAAAATACCGTTTTGATAATGGCAAGCCGACGCAGGGTGTAACTGCCATTGTGGGCGTGCTGGGTTCGGGCAATCTCGAGGTGCTGGTGGAGCCGGCCGCGCTCGGCGGCGCGTGCGAAATCGAGGTGAAGACCGCGGCCAACGGATTCGACAGGATTTGGCAGGCGGTGATGAAGGATTTTTTCGCGCGCCACCGGGTCGGCGACATACGCATCTCGGTGAACGATGCGGGGGCCACGCCGGCGATCGTCAGTCTGCGCCTCGACCAGGCGATCGAGACTTACATCGCTCAAGGTAAAATTAAAACATGACACACAGCTATTACGAGAGCAGCGCGCGCGCGCGCATCGCCGGTCTGCTGGATGCGGACAGTTTTCACGAATGGCTGCCTGCCGCAGACCGGCTGACCAGTCCGCATCTGGCTGCGCTGGAGCAGTCGGCAGCGTTCGACGATGGCGTGATTGTCGGCCGGGGGAGTATCGCAGGCAAACAGGTTTTCTTTGCCGCGCAGGAAGGCGGCTTCATGGGCGGGGCGGTGGGCGAGGTGCACGGCGCGAAGATCGTAGGCATGCTGGAACGCGCGGTGCGCGATCATCCTGCGGCGGTGCTGCTGTTGCTGGAGACCGGCGGGGTGCGCCTGCAGGAGGCCAATGCCGGCCTGATTGCCGTGTCGGAAGTGATGCGCGCGATTTTGTCCGCGCGCGCGGCAGGCGTGCCGGTCATCGTCGCGATCGGCGGGCAGTACGGCTGCTTCGGCGGCATGGGCATCGCATCGCGTTGCGCCAGCGCCATCATCATCAGCGAAGAAGGGCGGCTAGGCCTGTCCGGCCCGGAAGTGATCGAGACCGTGCGCGGCGTCGAGGAATACGATTCGCGCGACCGCGCGCTGGTGTGGCGCACCGTCGGCGGCAAGCACCGCTACCTGCTCGGCGAATGCGACACGATAGTGCCCGACAGCATGGAGGCTTTTCAGCGGGCGATCATTGCGTGCATCAACAACGGTGAAGACTGGTCGCTGGAAGCGCTGGAACGCGAACACCAGCTGCTCGGCGACCGGGTGCAGCGCTTCGGTTCCTGCAAGGACGGCCGCGACATCTGGCGCGAGCTGGGCTGGGCCGACCCGGATGCGATTGCAATGATGGACAACGACGAGTTCATCGCGGCTGCGCAGGGACGCAGGGCGAAGGATTTGGAGTGCGCAGACTCGTCTGCGCTTGAAAAACGCGGCGACAAGTCGCCGCACTCCATATAAACAGCTATCCACACGAGCTGAGGATATGAACCCTGAACTGCGATTTGTAGAGGCGCATTAACTATGGAATGGAAAAAAGTCGTCGAAAAGCTGTTCCCGACCGGCCACGAGGTGCATCAGGAAGGTGACCTCTTGTCGGGTGAAGGCCGTTGCGGGAAGCATACGGTTGCGGTGATCGGCACCACCAACCACACCGAAGTCGGCGTCGAGCTCGCGCTCGCGATGGCGGCTGCGGTGCTGGCCGTGATACACAACCACCCCGGGCGGCCCATCGTGTTCCTGGTCGACACCAGCGGCCAGCGTTTGCGCCATCGCGACGAGATGCTCGGCCTGAACGGCTACATGGCGCACCTGGCGAAATGCGTCGAGATGGCGCGCCGTCGCGGTCATCCCATCATCAGCCTGGTGTACGAACAGGCGCTCTCCGGCGGCTTCCTCGCGAACGGCATGATGGCGGACGTGTGCGCCGCGCTGCCCGAGGCCGAGATACGCGTGATGGGCCTCGCGGCGATGGCGCGGGTGACGCGCATCAGCGAGGAAAGGCTGACCCAGCTCAGCATCTCCTCGCCGGTGTTTGCGCCGGGCGCGAAAAATTACCTGCTGATGGGCGGCCTGGACGTATTGTGGGAAGGCGATCTGTCGGCTTGCCTGAAAGACGCGCTGGAGCATGTCGACGCGAACGATCATCGCCGTGTCCTCGGTCTGGAGCGCGGCGGGCGGCTGCTGGCCGATGTAGTCGTCAATCGTGTGTCAGCCAGTGCCTGAATCCGCGCAACCATTCGTGCCTGAACAGTCCGGGTTGTGCCGCCACAGCCTGGTGTGGATGCGGCCGAATTGCCATGCGGCGGTGGCAGCCCAGGTCAAGGATGGCGCGACGCACACGCAAGTCGCCGCATGGCTGGCGGCGGACAGGCCGCTGGTGGTCGCGCGCCAGCCTTGCGGCGCAGCCCTGCCGGATGCGATTACACCCAACTCCATCACACCCGGCACCCTATCAGCCGGAACCATTTCAACGGGATTGGCACTGCCGCCCGCGCCGGACAAGCGCCGCATCGCGCTGGTCGTTGCCGCGCATGAAATCGCCCGGCACACGCAACCCTTGCTGCTCGCCGATGCGATAGCCCATGCGACTGTCGCGTGGCAACCTGCATTGGCCGAGCTGCATGATGCGGCCATAAATATCGGCATCAAGTTGCGCGTGTTCGGTTCGCTGGCATGGCAGGCTTTGAGCGGCCTGCAATACCTGACCCCGCATTCGGATATCGACCTGCTCTGGAATCCGTTATCGCATGCGCAGTTGCAGCAGGGCATTGCGCTGCTGGCGCGCTGGGAACAGGAGCACGGTTTGCGCGCCGACGGTGAAGTGCTGTTCGGCGCAAGCAGCGCCGTGTCCTGGCGCGAATGGGCTGCATTGAGGCCCGGCGGCAACCAGCGCGTATTGGTGAAGCGCGACTCCGGCGCGGAACTGGTGGTTGCAGGCGAACTGCTGGAACTGCTGGCATGAATCAACTCCATCAAAAAACAGTTGCCGCCGGGGCGGATGTACCGCTCACCGCGCGCCGCATCGCACTGCTGGCGGTGCGCAGCCTGTACCGGGAACTTGCGCTGTATCCCAAACCGGGGCTGGTCAGTTTCCGCGACAACGGCGCGCATCGCGACATGGATGCCGCGACCTTTGTGCGCAGCCTGTTCTCGCTGCGCGGCTACTTCGTTGCAATCGCTGCAGCGGGGATGGCCGATGCCAAATTCGCCGGGTTGCAACAGCTCGGTGTTGCCGCCGAGTCGCGCATGCTGCGTGCCACGCGCGGCATCAACACGCACCGCGGGGCGATTTTCACGCTCGGCATACTCGCCGCCGCTGCGGGCCGGGCAACTGCACGCAACATGACACTGTCCGATGAAAACCTGCGCGCGATCGTGACGGATAACTGGAGCCGCGACCTGCGCGCCATCGTCGTTGCGGGCGACACGGCCCCATCGCACGGGCAACTGATGGCGGCACACCACGGAGTCACCGGTGCGCGCGGCGAAGCGCTGCAGGCTTTTCCATCGGTCTTCGGGATTGCGCTGCCCGCCTTGCGCGGCGCGCTGGCGCGCGGTGCCGGCACACGGCATGCGCTGCTGCATACTTTCTTCGCATTGCTGGCCGAAACCACGGATACAAATATCCTGTTTCGCGGCGGAGCCGGGGGATTGCAATTCATCCAGGCACAGGCCGCAGATTTTCTCGAACGCGGCAGCGTGTTCGAGCCGGAGTGGCAGCAGCGTGCGGAAATCCTGCATCGCCAGTGTTCAATAAAAAACCTGTCGCCGGGCGGTTGCGCCGATCTGCTCGCCGCGGCGTGGTTCGTGCACGAGCTGCAGACCGGCCGGGCATGAGGGCCATATCGTGAGGGCGGGGCCATGAGCCTGGCTATCCTGTGTTCCGGCCAGGGTGCGCAGCATCCGGCGATGCTGGACATGCTCGCGCATCATCCCGCTGCCAGCGAAGTCATCAAGGCAGGCGAGGCAGTACTCGGGTTTCACCTGCGCGATGTGCTCACGCAACGCGAAGCCATCTTCCGCAACGCCATCGCGCAACCGCTGATCTGCATTACCCAGTTGGCACTATGGACTGCGCTGCAACCTGACGCGCCCAAGCCTGTCGCGTTCTGCGGATACAGTGTCGGCGAACTGGCAGCCTATGCCTGTGCGGGCGCGCTGGACGCCGCCGGGCTGGCGCGCATCGCCACTGCGCGCGCCGCACTGATGGATCAGGCCGCCGCCGCAACTCATGGCGGACTGCTGGCGCTGCAGGGCCTGCGCCGCGGCGAGGTGGATCACTTGTGTGCCGGCCAGCGCGCCTGGGTTGCGATTGCGATCGGCGACGAGGAATTTGTGATCGGCGGCGAGGACAGCGCCCTGGAAAAACTGGGCAGGGAGTTTTCCGCGCGCGGCGCCAAGGTGACCCCGCTGAAAGTCGGCCTGGCATCGCACACGCCGCTGCTCAGCGCCGCAGTCCAGCCGTTCCGCGCACTGCTTGAAGCATCGATGCCGGCTGCACCCGCCACACCGGTCGTTGCCGGCATCGATGCCGCGTGGGTGGTGCGCCGCGAGCCTGCGATCGAAAAGCTTGCGCTGCAACTGGATCGCACGATAGCCTGGTCAGCCTGCCTGGATGTGTTGTACGAGCGCGGTTGCCGCGTGTTTCTGGAGCTCGGTCCGGGGCGCGCGCTGGCGCGCATGACACAGTCGCGCTATGCCGATGCCGAAGCCAGGGCAGTGGACGATTTCCGCTCGCTGGAAGGCGTGACTTCGTGGCTGTCAAAACATGCGGGTTTGTAAAGTTATGGCACACTGAACTGATATGAAAAGTGTCCATCTGGTCATTCCCGACCTGTTCCTGCCGAAAAGCTTTGCCGCCGAGGTGAGTGCGGGATTGCGTTTGCCAGCACTGGAGAAGCTGCTGGGGCGCGGACAGGGCGAAATGTCGGAAGCTGTTTCGCTGGAACAATTGCTGTGCGGGTCGTTCGACCTGCCATTGCAGGACGAGGCACCGATAGCGCCGATTTCCGCGGCTTTTGACGGGCTTGCCGCAGGATGCTGGATGCGCGCCGATCCGGTGAATCTGAATTTGCAGCGCGACCGGTTGCTGATGTCTGCCGTGCAGGCCGGCAGCGCGGAAGCGGCAGCGTTGAGCGCGAGCTTGAATGAGCACTTTGCCGGACAGGGGCTGGAATTCTTTGCCCCGCATCCGCAACGCTGGTATGTGCGGCTGGGCGAGTTGCCGCGCATCCGCACCACGCCGTTGTCGCAGGCGCTCGGCGGCGACGTGCGCGGGGCTTTGCCCGGCGGCGCGGACGCATCGCGCTGGCATCAGCTGTTCAACGAGATCCAGATGCTGCTGCATGCCCATCCGCTCAACGAAGCCCGCGAAGCGCGCGGCGAACCGACTATCAACAGCGTGTGGTTTTGGGGCGGCGGCTGTGACAGAGCGAATGGGTCGCTGCGCAGCAGCGGGGAACCTGTCGGCCTACCCCTTGCGGGTGCGTTGCTGCAAAAAAATTATGACAGCGTGAGTTCGGATGACGTGCTGGCCGAGATGTTCGCCCGGGCAGCCGGTGTCCCGTTTTCGGCATGGGCAAGCCTGTGGCGCGCCGGGGATAGTCCCGGCAAGCAATTGCTGGTGTGGACGGGTTTGCGTTCCGCCTTGCAGCGCGGCGACCTGGCGGATTGGCAGGCGGCGCTGCAGGATTTTGAAAGCGGATATGCACAGCCGCTGTTGGCGGCGTTGCGCAGCGGAAAGATCGCCGGCTTGCAACTGGATATCCCGAGCAGGGACAGTTTGCGGAGTATGCGGCTTGCGCGCGCAGACATATGGGCGTTCTGGCGGCGATCCGGGCGCCTTGCGGGATATTCGATTACCTGAATATCGCGCGGCGATTCCTTCCCACTCTCCCCTTTTGCGGGCATAACCAGCGACTTTCAACATCCGACGCGGCACCGGACGCCATGTCCGTTGGTGTAAAATGCAGCTATCAGTACGCGAGGAGTAACCGTGCCATTTTTGGATACCGCAATTCATTATTTCTGGCGCGACGAATCGACACTCGTGCTGGTCATGACATTGTCGCTGGCGTTCCTGCTGTTTCATTTTCACAAGGAGGAGCGCCGCAGCATCCTTAACACGCTGGGATTCTTCTTCGCCTGCCTGCTTGGGCAATTCATCAGCGGCCTGACCCACGCGATGCAACTCGAAACGGCCGCCGACGTGCTGCACGAGGTGTTCGTGATCGGCGGCGGGATCGCGCTGATCCGGCTGTGGGGCCTGCTGGTGTTCCGCATCATCCTGCCGTTTGCACGGTTGACCCTGCCGCGCATTACCGAAGATATTTTCGTGATTGTCGCCTATGTCGCATGGGGTCTGGTGCGGTTGCGCTATGCCGGCCTGGATCTGGGCAGCATCGTGGCGACTTCGGCGATGATCACAGCCGTGGTGGCGTTCGCGATGCAGGACACTCTGGGCAATATTCTCGGCGGTCTTGCGCTGCAGCTGGACAATTCTGTCCAGGTCGGCGACTGGATCAAGGTGGACGACATAGTCGGGCGCGTGGTGGACATACGCTGGCGCTCCACGCTGGTCGAGACGCGCAACTGGGAAACAGTGGTGTTTCCGAACAGCCAGCTGATGAAGAACAAATTCATGGTGCTGGGACGGCGCAGTGACCAGCCGGTGCAGTGGCGGCGCTGGATCTGGTTCGGCGTAAGCCTGGAGGTGATGCCCGGCAAGGTTGTCTCGGCGATAGAAGACGCCATCATGCAGGCCGATATCGACAATGTCGCCAAGACACCCGCGCCCAGTTGCGTGCTGATGGAGATAGACAAGGGCTATGCGCGGTATGGGCTGCGTTACTGGCTTTCAGACCTTGCGGCTGACGACCCGACCGATGGTGCGGTGCGCTGGCATGTTTATACCGCGCTGAAGCGTGCCGGCATCAAGCTGGCCGTGGAAGAACAGAACGTCCACTACATCAGGGAAAACGAGAAATACCAGGAAGCGGCACACCAGCGCGAATTGACGCGCCGCGTCAAAACGCTCAAGCGTGTCGAACTGTTCGCCCAGATGACGGAGGAGGAACTGCAAAAGCTGGCTGCGCGCCTGAAGTACAAGCCGTTTGCCAAGGGCAACGTGATAACCAGACAGGGCGAACCCGCCCAACACTGGCTGTTCGTCATCATCAACGGTGAAACCGAGGTGTGTGTGGATGCGCCGAATGGCAAAAAACAAGTCTTGAATGTATTGACCAAAGGCGATTTTTTTGGCGAAATGAGCCTGATGACCGGTGCCCCGCGAGCGGCTTCGGTGATCGCCAGGACGGATGTGGAATGTTATCGCCTCGACAAGGAGGCATTCGAGGAGATCATGCGCGCGCGCCCGAGCATTGCCGATGAAGTGTCGCACATTCTGGTCGAACGCCGCGCACAACTGGACAGTGTTTTGCGGAATATGGGCCAGGAACCACTGGACAAGGTGAGCAGCGGCCAGCGCAGCGAGGTGCTGGCGACCATTAAACGATTCTTCGGTTTGTAGTATCATCGCGGCGCATTTTTATAACCAATGACTGGCCCGGCAAAAATCTCCGGGCAAGCCGGATGGCTGACAGTTATATCAACGGGACTTGAACATGAAGATATCTTTTCTGGATTTTGAGAGTTCCATAGCAGAACTTGAAGACAAGATCGAGCAACTGCGTTATGTGCAGGATGACTCGGCGCTGGACATCGCGGACGAGATCTCGCGTCTGGCCAAGAAAAGCGAGGCTTTGACCAAGGACGTGTACAGCAAACTTACACCCTGGCAGATCTCGCAGGTGTCGCGCCACCCGCAGCGGCCCTATACGCTGGATTACGCGGCCGCGCTGTTTACCGATTTCGAGGAGTTGCATGGCGACCGCGTCTATGCCGATGACAAGGCAATCGTGGCCGGGCTGGCGCGTTTCAACGGACAGAGCGTGATGGTGATCGGCCACCAGAAGGGCCGCGATACCAAGGAAAAGATCATCCGCAATTTCGGCATGCCGCGCCCGGAGGGTTATCGCAAGGCGATGCGCCTGATGCGCATGGCGGAGAAATTCAATATTCCCATCATGACTTTTATCGATACGCCGGGCGCGTATCCGGGAGTGGGAGCGGAAGAGCGCGGGCAATCCGAGGCGATCGGGCGCAACCTTTACGAGATGAGCGAATTGCGCGTGCCCATCATCTGTACCGTGGTCGGTGAGGGCGGTTCCGGAGGCGCGCTGGCTATCGCGGTGGGCGACGCGCTGCTGATGCTGCAGTACAGCACTTACTCGGTGATTTCGCCGGAAGGCTGCGCCTCGATCCTGTGGAAAAGTGCGGAGAAAGCCCCCGATGCCGCAGAGACCCTGGCTATCACCGCGACGCGTCTGAAGGCTTTGGGCCTGGTGGACAAGATCATCGCCGAACCGCTGGGCGGCGCACACCGCGATTATCAGGCAACCATGCAGAGCGTGAAAAAAGCGCTGCAGGAAGCGCTCAAGACCGCGCAAAGCAAGCCTGTTGCAACCCTGATGCAGGATCGCTTCAACCGCCTGATGAGTTATGGCAAGTTCAAGGAAATCGCGCTTAGTTAATCTCCCCGAACGTGTGGCAGCGCAGATTGCGCCGCTGCTCCCCGCGCATAGCACTATCCTGGTCGGATTGAGCGGCGGCGTGGACTCGGTGGTGTTGCTGCATCTGCTGGACAAGCTCTCGGCACGATTTTCCTGGCAAATTTCCGCATTGCATGTCCATCACGGCATCAGCCCGAATGCCGACAAGTGGTCTGATTTCTGCTCAGACCTATGTGCCAGCCTGCACATTTCCCTGCATATCGAACGCGTGGATATCACGCCGCTGCGCGAGCTTGGCATCGAAGCCGCGGCGCGCAAGTTGCGCCATGCGGCTTTTGCCCGCCAGCCCTGCGATTTTGTGGCAGTGGCGCATCACGCCGACGACCAGGCGGAAACGCTGTTGCTGCAATTGTTGCGCGGGGCAGGGGTGCGCGGCGCAAGCGCGATGCCCCTGTCCCTGCCAAAGCAGCCGCAGATGTCCGGGCTTTCTGATTCGATCGCGCTGGTCAGGCCGCTGCTGCATTGTTCGCGCCGGGAAATACTCGAATATGCATCGGCACACCAGTTGCACTGGATAGAAGACGAGAGCAACGCCGACGACAATTATCCGCGCAACTTTTTGCGCCATCGCGTGCTGCCTTTGCTCGGCGAAAGATTTCCGGCATACCGCGACACCCTGACGCGCAGCGCGCGGCATTTCGCCGAGGCGACCATGCTGCTCGACGAACTGGCCCGGCAGGATGGCGCGGGGAAGATAGACGGCGAAACCATTGCCGCGGAAACCTTGCGATCTCTCGATCCAGCGCGCGCGAAGAATCTGCTGCGCTATTTTCTGCACGGTATAGGCGCGCCAATGCCGCAATTGGTTCAATTGGACGACATGCTGAACCAGTTATGCAATGCGCGGCAGGATGCGGCGGTATGTGTGAATTACAGCGGCTGGCAGGTGCGCCGCTATCAGGGCAGGGTGTACGCGTTGCCGGCCATGGAAGATTTCGACAGGAACCTGATGTTGACGTGGCACGGGGAGGCCGAGCTGGAATGGCCCGCACTGCATACGCGCCTGCTGTTCCAGCATGACCACAGGCCGGGTATCAGTTCGGCGAAGCTGCAGCTCGCCCCGGTGACACTGCGCCTGCGGCAGGGCGGCGAGACCCTGCGTTCCCATCCGAATGCCGCAACGCGCACCCTGAAGAACCTTTTGCAGGAGCAACACGTCACTCCCTGGCATCGCGACCGCATGCCGCTGCTGTATTGCGGCGAAAAGCTGGTATGCGTGCCCGGCGTGGCGATCGCGTCGGAGTATCTGGCAGGCGGGCACGAATCAGCCATAGCGGTAGTATTGCAGGGGCACTGACAGGCAAATCCTGATAGAATGCCGGGTCATTTTTATTAACCATTATTTTAAAGTCTGGAGAAAGTAGCATGGCTGTTGAACGTACCCTGTCGATTATCAAACCCGATGCAGTTGCCAAGAATGTCATCGGCCAAATTTATACCCGTTTCGAGAATGCCGGCCTGAAGGTCATCGCTGCGCAGATGCGCCACCTGACCCGCGCCGAAGCGGAAGGTTTTTATGACGTGCACCGCGCCCGCCCGTTCTTCAAGGACCTGGTGGATTTCATGATCTCCGGACCGGTGATGATTCAGGTGCTGGAAGGCGAGGGCGCAGTCTTGAAGAACCGCGACCTGATGGGCGCGACCGATCCCAAGAAGGCCGAGAAAGGCACGATACGCGCCGACTTCGCCGACAGCATTGATGCCAATGCCGTGCATGGTTCGGATTCCGCAGAAAACGCGGCCAACGAGATTGCTTATTTCTTTCCGAAGAAGAATGTTCATTCACGCTAAGAGTTAAAGATGCAGCAAAACCTCCTCGACTTTGATGCCCACGCATTGGCCGGCTATTTTACGGAAATGGGCGAAAAGCCGTTCCGCGCACGCCAGTTGATGCGCTGGATATACAAGGAAGGGGAATCCGATTTCGCCGCGATGACCGACATCGCGGCAGCGTTGCGCGGCAAGCTGGCGCAAAGCGCCTGCATCATCGCGCCGGAGGTGCTGCGCGAAGAATTGTCAGACGATGGCACGCGCAAGTGGCTCCTGAATGTGGGTACCGGAAATGCCGTGGAAGCGGTTTACATACCCGAAGAGAATCGTGGCACATTGTGCATTTCCAGCCAGGCCGGTTGCGCGCTGGATTGCTCGTTCTGTTCAACCGGCAAGCAGGGATTCAACCGCAACCTCAGCGTGGCGGAGATCATCGGCCAGTTGTGGTGGGCGAATCATCAGCTCGGCAAGGATGCCGATGGCAACTGGAAGATCAGCAACGTGGTAATGATGGGCATGGGCGAACCCTTGCTGAATTTCGACAACACCGTGAGCGCGTTGCGTCTGATGCTGGACGACCAGGCCTATGGGTTGTCGCGCCGCCGTGTCACCGTGTCCACTTCGGGTATCGTGCCGGCGATGGACAGGTTGCGCGAGGAATGCCCCGTTGCGCTGGCGGTATCGTTGCATGCGCCGAATGACAAATTGCGCGACGAGCTGGTGCCGATCAACCGGAAGTATCCGCTCAAGGAATTGCTGGCCGCCTGCCGGCGTTATCTGGAGCGTGCCCCGCGCGATTTCATCACTTTCGAATATGTGATGCTGGAAGGCGTGAATGACTCCGTGCAGCAGGCCCGGGAGCTGGTGAATCTGGTTCGCGATGTGCCGTGCAAATTCAACCTGATCCCGTTCAACCCGTTCCCGCAAACCCATTATCGGCGTTCGCGTCCGGAGGCGATCCAGAATTTCCGCGATGTGCTGATGCAGGCTGGCATCGTGACGACCACGCGCAAGACGCGCGGAGATGATATCGCCGCGGCTTGCGGACAGTTGGCAGGCCAAGTGCGGGATAAAACCAGGCGAACGCTGAACCGTTCTGTAGGAGTCGTATAGATGACTATCCGAGGTGAAAAATGAACAGGACGATTTTCCGCTGGTCTTTTTTGGCGCTATCGCTGCTGTCGTTTGCCGGTTGCAGCACGCCGCCTACGAATGACTCCACATCCTACAAGAGTGCCAAGGTGCACACGGAACTGGCCAGCCTGTATTATCAGCGTTCGCAAATGGGGGTCGCACTGGACGAGCTGACGCAAGCCGTGAAGGCCGATCCGGACTATGCGCCGGCCTATAGCGTAAGGGGGCTGGTGCACATGTCATTGCGCGAGGACAAGGATGCGGAGGAGGATTTCAGGAAAAGTCTGAGCCTCGATGATACGGATTCCGATACGCACAACAATTACGGCTGGTTTTTGTGCCAGCGCGGCAGGGAAAATGCATCCATCCCGCAGTTCATGGCAGCGATAAAAAATCCCTTGTATCCGACCCCGGGCCGCGCCTATCTGAATGCCGGACTTTGTTCCAGGAAAGCCGGCAACAACAAGGACGCCGAGGATTTTTTTAAACAGGCACTGATCGTGCAGCCCGGATTGACGCAGGCGATCTTTGCGCTGGCAGAATTGAACTTTGCAGAAGGCGATTACTCCGCCGCCAGACAGTATTTCGTGAAGTTTGCCAAAAAGACCGACGGGCTGACCGCGGAACAACTCTGGCTCGGTGTGCGCATCAGCCGCAAGACCGGAGACCGTATTTCAGAGGGGAGCTATGGCATGCAACTACGCAATCGTTATCCTGATGCGCATGAAACACAATTGCTGTTGGGTGGTAAATGATGGAAAACATTCCTGAAAATAATTCCGGGCAGGGCAAGAATTCCGGCTCCCAGCAGGCGGCTTCAGCAGGAAAAATGCTGCGTGAAGCGCGCGAGAAACGCGGCTTGACCGTGGCAGAAGTGGCCGGGCAAATCAAATTCGCGCCGCGCCAGATAGAGGCGCTGGAAGCGGACGATTTCAAAAACCTGCCCGAGGCCGCATTCTTGCGCGGCTTCGTGCGCAGTTATGCCAAGATATTGCGACTGGATGCGGAAATATTGCTGGCGAGCCTGCCGCTGACCAAAGCACCTGCTCTGGAAACACCCCCCGCTGCGGTTGATGTTCCGTTTCCGAGCGAACAGTCGAATCGACAGCAAAATATTATCTGGTTAAGTGCTGCGATCGTGCTGGCCCTGATGGTGGCGGGATTTTCGTATTGGCATTTTAAAGCCCCGCCCAGACATGCGAAAGAATTGCTTAAGGAAGCATCCAAAGAGCTGTCTAAAGAGCAGCCAATAGAACAGCCCAAGGAACAGCCCAAGGAACAGTTCAGGGAAGAGTTCAGGGAAGAGTTCAAGGAACAGCCCAGAGAACAGCCCGAAGCAAAGCGGACTGAAGTGCCCGTTGCGCGGGTCCCGAGTTCGAAGATGCTCTCGGAACCGCTGGTGCTGAAATCCAGCACCATTGATCCGATTGTCCATGCCACACCCAAGCTCCGGTCCTCCGGGGCGGCATCTTCGGTCCGTGAAGCGAAGACGCTAGCCGCGAAGCGCTCTGCTTCCGCCAAGAAAGCTGCATCAGAGCTTGCGTCAGCAAGTTCCGTGACATCTCCCGGTACCAGTGAGGCGCCCTCGGAATTGCTGTTGCTGTTTGGCGACGAATCATGGACAGAAATCAAGGACAGGGACGGCAACATCCTGTCGTCGCAGGTCAACCCGCCCGGCAGCGAATTGCGGGTGCAAGGTAACCCGCCGTTCTCGATGCTGATCGGCCATGCTGCATCGGCCAGCTTGTTTTTCCAGGGCAAGGAAGTCAATCTGAAGCCGTATATCAACCAGTACAGCGAAGTGGCGCACCTGAAGCTGAAGTGAACATGAGCGCAACTATCATCATACGTCGCCCGTCCCAGCGGGTGTTGGTCGGCAAGGTCATGCTGGGCGGCGGCGCGCCTATCGTGGTGCAGGCCATGACCAACACCGACACTGCCGATGCGGAAGCAACCACCAAACAGGTATTCGAGTTGGCCAAGGCCGGCTCCGAACTGGTGCGCATCACGGTCAACACTCCCGAGGCTGCGGCACAGGTGGCGAACATACGAGCGCGTTTGGACGACATGGGCTGCGATGTGCCGCTGGTCGGGGACTTTCATTACAACGGCCATCGCCTGCTCACCGACTACCCGGATTGCGCGCAGGCATTGGCGAAGTACCGCATCAATCCGGGCAACGTCGGGCGCAGCCGCAAGGAAGATGATCCGTTCACGATGATGATAGAAACCGCCATCCGCTACGACAAGCCGGTTCGCATCGGGGTGAACTGGGGCAGCCTGGACCAGAACCTGGTGGTGCGCATGATGGATGAAAACTCGCGCCTGGCGCAGCCCAGGACAGCGGGCGAAGTGACGCGCGATGCGCTTATTGCATCGGCACTGGAAAGCGCGGACCGTGCCGAGCAGCTGGGTATGGCTCATAACCGCATCGTGTTGTCATGCAAGGTCAGCGATGTGCAGGATCTGATCGCGGTTTACCGGTCGTTGAGATTGAAGTGTGACTACGCCTTGCATCTCGGTCTGACCGAAGCGGGCATGGGCTCCAAAGGGATCGTTGCTTCCACTGCGGCACTGTCGGTATTGCTGCAGGAAGGCATAGGCGACACGATACGCATCTCGCTGACACCTGAACCCGGCGGCGATCGCACCCAGGAAGTGCTGGTCGGGCAGGAGATATTGCAGACCCTGGGCTTGCGCGCTTTTGCGCCCATGGTCACGGCTTGTCCCGGCTGCGGACGGACCACCAGCAGCTTCTTCCAGGAGCTGGCACAAAGGATACAGACCCATTTGCGCGATCAGATGCCGGTCTGGCGGGAGCGCCATGAGGGTGTAGAGAACATGACTGTGGCGGTGATGGGTTGTGTGGTCAACGGACCCGGCGAAAGCAAGCTGGCCAATATCGGCATCAGCCTGCCGGGCACCGGTGAAAGCCCGGCTGCACCTGTCTATATCGATGGCCAGAAAGCCATGACCCTGCGCGGCGACAACATTGCGGCAGAATTCACGCACATTGTCGACGAGTATGTTGAACGGAAATACGCGAGGCGGGAAGCAGCGGCCGGCTTGTAGCCCGCGGCTACCGGCTGCACGCCAGGATTTTTTATGAGTAACGAGACGCTCCAGGCCGTACGCGGCATGAATGATATTCTGCCGGACGAGGCGGAGCTGTGGTTATGGTTCGAGGAGGTTGCGCGCGATTGGCTGCACAGCTACGGCTACCGCAACATCCGCATGCCGCTGGTCGAACCGACCGCATTGTTCAAGCGCGCCATTGGCGAAGTGACCGACATCGTCGAAAAGGAGATGTACAGTTTCGCTGATGCGCTCAACGGTGACCTGCTGACATTGCGTCCCGAGGGCACAGCTTCCTGCGTGCGTGCCGTGCTGCAGCACAATTTGCTGTATAACGCACCGCAGCGCCTGTATTACAGCGGGCCGATGTTCCGCCACGAGCGCCCGCAAAAAGGGCGTTACCGCCAGTTCCACCAGTTCGGTGTCGAAGCGCTGGGTTTCGCAGGCCCGGATATCGATGTGGAACAAATCGTGATGTGCGCGAGGCTATGGAACAAGCTGGGCTTGCGTGATGTTGCGCTGCAGTTGAACACCTTGGGCGATAGCGATGCCCGGCAACGCCACCGCGCAAAATTGATAGCCTATTTTGAGCAGCATGCGGATCTGCTGGACGCCGAGGCACAACGGCGCTTGCACAGCAACCCGCTGCGCATAATGGACAGCAAAAATCCGGCGATGCAGGAGATGATCTCCGCCGCGCCCAGGCTGATGGAAGAGCTGGAAGATGGCGCGCTACAGCATTTTGAGCAAGTGCAGGCTATGCTCAAATATCACGATGTGCCGTTTGAGATCAATCCGCGCTTGGTGCGCGGACTGGACTATTACAATCGCACCGTGTTCGAATGGGTGACCACCCGTCTTGGGGCACAAGGCACCATTTGCGCGGGTGGCCGCTATGACGGGCTGGTCGGGCAGATCGGCGGCAAGGCAGCTCCCGCAACCGGATTTGCGATGGGTGTGGAGAGATTGCTGGCGCTGCTGCAGGACGATGGCATGGTGTTGCCGAAACAGGAAGTGGATGTGTATGTGGTACATAATGGCGATCTCGCCGTCCGCCTGGCCAGCCGCGTTGCGGAGCAATTGCGCGACAGCGATTTCAAAGTGCTGCTGCATTGCGGCGGCGGCAGTTTCAAGTCGCAAATGAAAAAGGCCGATGCCAGCGGTGCGAGAGTTGCGCTGGTGATCGGCGATGACGAGGCGCAAACGAACGAAGTCAGCGTGAAGCCGATGCAGGGCGGCGAGCAGGAACGGGTGAGCGTGCGCAACCTGATTGAAACAGTCAATAAATTTATCAAGTAGGAGTACGACATGGCAGCACTGGATTTGCAGGAACAGGAACAACTCGACGCGCTCAAGGCGTGGTGGAATGACAACAGTAACTGGATACTGGTTACGGTGATTACCGTCTTTGTTGCGATGGGCGGCTGGCGCGGCTGGCAGTATTACCAGCAAAAGCAATCAAGCGAGGCATCGAGTTTGTACCAGCAGGAAATTGAGCAGATCGCCAGCAAAGATCCCAAGCGCGTCAATGATGCCGCTGCCGCAGTGATGGACAAATTCGCTTCCACCGCCTATGCCCCGCGCGCCGCGCTACTGGCGGCACAGGTGAATGGACTGAGCAACGATATGGCGCGTGCCAGGACGCAATTGCAATGGGTGATAGATCATGCCAGCGAAGCCACGGTCAGGGATGTTGCCAGATTGCGCCTGGCCACGGTGCTGCTGGACGATAAAGATTACCCCGGTGCACTGAAACAGCTGGATGAAAAGCATGCGGAAGCATTCGACGGCTTGTATGCCGACCTGAGGGGCGATGTGTTCAGTGCCCAGGGCAAAGCTGCCGAAGCGAGAAGCGCATACAAGCTGGCTTACGACAAAATCGACCCGCAAAGCATGTATCGCAGCCTGATCATGATGAAAATGGATGTATTGGGCGAGGCTAAATGACTTTGGCAATTTTGTCTGGCCGGTTTTTTCCGGTGCGGGCACTTGGCCGTGTATCCGGGCGAGTCCTGATGCTGGCGATATTTGCCCTGGCGGGTTGTTCTTCCACGAAAGATTCCGCGCCCGACTGGGCCGGAATCAAAGGCAATACCGAACCGGCTGCGCTGTTCGATTTTCACCAGACTGCAAAATTCGAAATCCGCTGGCATGCCAAAGTGGGTGAATCGGGAACCAATCCGCAACAGCCTGCAGTAACCGAAGACGCGGTTTATGCCGTATCGGGTAATGGCAGCCTGAGCCGCCTGGATCGCTCCACCGGAAAGCCGGTGTGGAATATCCAGACCGGCATCGTCGTGAGCGGGGGAGGAGTGGCCAGCGGTGAGGGCCTGGTGCTGGTAGGTGGCGACAAGGGCGATGTGCTGGCTTATGGCGAGGATGGCAAGCTGCGCTGGAAAAGTACGGTATCCAGCGAAGTGCTGAACGTATCATCCGTCGCGGATGGTGTGGTGATGGTGCGCACCGGTGACGGGCACATCACGGGCCTGAGTGCGGCCGACGGCAAGCGTGTGTGGGTATATGAAAGAACCACCCCGGCGCTGGTGGTGCGCAGCCATGCGGGAGTCGCTATTCAGCGCGGAGTGGCTTATGCCGGATTTGCCGGCGGCAAGCTGGCGGCAATCAGCATCAAGACCGGCGAGGTGCGCTGGGAAAGTGTTGTTTCGCAGCCTACCGGCAATACCGAACTGGAGCGCATCAGCGATATCACCAGCGATCCCGTGGTGGATGATGAGCAGGTTTGCGCCGTTTCGTTTCAGGGGCGCTTGGCTTGTTTCAGTATCGCGCAAGGCAGCCCGTTGTGGAACCGCGACATTTCCAGCGACAAGGGCATCATGATGTTGCGCAAATTCATTTACCTGACCGACGAAAACGGGGCGGTGATCGCCCTGGATAAAACCAACGGGGGTACGTTGTGGAAGAACGACCAGCTATTCATGCGCGGTGTCACCGCTCCTTATGCCCTGGGAGATTTTGTCGTGGCGGGAGATGCCCAGGGATTCCTGTACGGCTTGAATCGCGAAGACGGCAGTCCTGCCGCACGCATCAAGCTTGATGGCGGTGCGATATGGACGGCACCGCTTGATTTTGACGAAGGATTCCTGGTGCAAACGAGTGGCGGCATACTGTATTCGTTGTCGATACGTTAACAAGGTTCAAGGTGCAAGGTTCAAGATTCAAGGAAAAACGTAAGAGCTGTTACAACTTTCACCTTGTATCTTGTACCTTGTCTCTTGCACCTCTCAAATTCAAGGTTTACATATGTTGCCCACAGTAGTCCTGGTTGGTCGTCCTAACGTCGGCAAGTCCACCTTGTTCAATCGCCTCACGCGCAGCCGCGACGCATTGGTCGCCGATCTGCCGGGCCTGACCCGCGACCGTCATTACGGGCGCGGCCGGGTGGGCGACAGGCCTTATCTGGTGGTGGATACCGGCGGTCTGGAGCCGGTTGCCAAGGATGGCATCATGTTCGAGATGGCCAAGCAGAGCCGCCAGGCAGTCGATGAAGCCGACGTGGTGATGTTTCTGGTCGACGGCCGCGCAGGTTGCACACCGCAGGATGCGATCATCGCCGAACAATTGCGCAAGACCGGAAAGCCCATCCTGTTGCTGGTCAACAAGGCCGAAGGCATGGCGCGATCCAAGGTGACCGCCGAATTCTTCGAGTTGGGCCTGGGCGAACCGTATCCTATTTCTTCCGCGCACGGGGACAATGTCACGGAGGTGGTGGAGATCGCTCTGGAGAGTTTCCCGCCCGAGGTAGAGGAGGAAACCAGCCATGAACACCCGCCCAAGCTGGCCATCGTCGGCCGTCCCAATGTCGGCAAATCCACGCTGGTGAATGCGATACTCGGCGAGCAGCGCGTGATTGCGTTCGACCAGCCCGGTACCACGCGCGACAGTATCTACATCGATTTCGAGCGCGACGGCAAGCAATACACCATCATCGACACCGCCGGGGTGCGCCGGCGCGGCAAGGTCGACGAAGCGGTCGAGAAATTCTCGGTGATCAAGACCATGCAGGCGATCGAGGACGCCAACGTCGTGGTGCTGGTGGTGGATGCCCGAGACCAGATCACCGAGCAGGACGCGCACGTCGCCGACTTTGTGCTGCAGGCGGGCCGCGCACTGGTGCTGGCAGTCAATAAATGGGACGGACTGGACGAACATCATCGCGACCAGGTCAAGCGCGACATCGAGCGCAAGCTGCATTTCCTGAGTTTTGCCAAACTGCATTTCATTTCGGCATTGAACGCCAACGGCATACCCGGCGTGCTTAAATCGGTGGACGAAGCCTATGCGGCCGCGATGGCCAAGCTGTCCACACCGAAACTCACGCGCGCGCTGATAGGCGCGCTGGAAAAGCAGCAACCGCCCAAAGTCGGGCGCTTCATACCGAAGATGCGCTACGCCCACCAGGGCGGCAGCAACCCGCCGCTGATCGTGGTTCACGGCAGCGGGCTGGACGATGTGCCCGCAAGTTATGCGCGCTACCTGGAACGAACCTTCTGCGAGATATTCAAGCTGAAAGGCACGCCGCTCAGGATCCAGTTTAATTCCAGCAAAAATCCGTTCGAGGGATCCAAGCCCAAGCCGCTCACCGAAGGCGAACAGCGCAGGGCGCACCGCGCGCGCATACGCGGGCGCAAACTGTACGGATAAATTCACCGGCTCTGCCGGGGTGAACGCGACCGGCGCAGCCCGGAAGGAGTAAGATGGTCTGCCTCATAACCATTCCGCGCTCACCCTGGTCCGGGTCGGCGGCGGAATCGGCGCGATGAGTGCGGGGCAGGGGCGTTAAGCGAAATAAGAAACCCCATTCCCGATCCGGTAAGCATTGCAGAAAGGGATACCATGAGCACGGCCATCGATCCGGTTTGCAACATGAACGTAGATACGGAGAAGGGGCGCAGCCTGGAACATGCAGGCAAGCGCTACTACTTCTGTTCGCAACACTGCGTGGAAAAATTCTCCGCTGATCCGGAAAAATATCTCCATCCGGTAGCCGCTTCTCCTGCTGCCACGACCATTTCTGCCGGCGGCTATACCTGCCCGATGGATCCCGAGGTGCACCAGGACAAACCCGGCGCATGTCCCAAGTGCGGCATGGCGCTCGAGCCGGTGGATGCCATGCCTAAACCGGATGTCACCGAATATGTATGTCCCATGCATCCGCAAATCGTGCGCAGCGAACCCGGCGACTGCCCGATCTGCGGCATGGCACTGGAACCCCGAACGATCGCGGCGAAAGAGGACAATCCCGAGCTGGACAACATGACGCGGCGCTTCCGGATCGGCGTGGCATTGGCTGTGCCGGTGTTTGTGCTGGCGATGGCCGCCGACATGTGGATGGGTTTTGTGCCGCAGTTGATCTCGTTTGGGCATTTGCAACTGGTCGAGTTCCTGCTGGCGACCCCGGTCGTGCTGTGGGGCGGCTGGCCGTTCTTCCAGCGCGGCTGGGCATCCATAGTCAACCGGCACCTGAACATGTTCACACTGATCGCGCTGGGCGTCGGCGTGGCCTGGTCGTACAGCGTGGTCGGCACTTTCCTGCCGGACATCTTTCCCGCGACGCTGCGCCGCGCGGACGGCACGCTGCCGATCTATTTTGAAGCTGCTGCGGCAATCACCGCGCTGGTGCTGCTGGGGCAAGTGCTGGAACTGAGAGCGCGCAGCCGCACCAACACCGCGATCAAACTGCTGCTGGGCCTGGCGCCCAAGACCGCGCGCATCGTGCGTGGCGACGGCAAGGAGGAGGATATCCCGCTGGAACAGGTGCAGGTCGGCGATGTGCTCCGCGTGCGCCCCGGCGAAAAAATTCCTGTCGATGGGCAGGTTGTCGAGGGCAGCAGCTCTGTCGATGAGTCCATGGTGACCGGCGAACCGATACCGGTCGAGAAGTCGGCCGGTGAGCGTCTGATAGGCGCGACGATGAACGGCAAGGGCGGCTTGCTGATGCGCGCGGAAAAAGTCGGCACGCATACCCTGCTAGCACAGATCATCCGGATGGTCAGCGAGGCGCAGCGCAGCCGCGCTCCGATACAGCGGCTCGCCGATGTCGTGTCCGGCTATTTTGTGCCCATCGTGGTAGTCGTCGCATTGCTGGCGTTCGGCATCTGGATGATATGGGGGCCGGAACCGAGATTCGCCCACGCCATCGTCGCGGCTGTGTCGGTGCTGATCATTGCCTGCCCGTGCGCGCTGGGGCTGGCAACGCCGATCTCCATCATGGTCGGCACCGGGCGCGGCGCGACCGCAGGGGTGTTGATCAAGAACGCCGAGGCGCTGGAGATCATGGAAAAAGTGAATACGCTGGTCACCGACAAGACCGGCACGCTGACCGAGGGTAAACCGATGCTGACCTCGGTTGTTGCGCTGACCGGATTTCAGGACAACGACATACTGCAACTGGGCGCGAGCCTGGAGCGCGCCAGCGAACACCCTCTGGCGGACGCGATCGTCAAGGGAGCCGCAGCGCGCAGCCTGGCATTGTCCGAGGTCAGGGATTTTCAATCGGTTGGCGGAAAAGGCATCACCGGCCTGGTCGCGGGCCGCAAGGTCGCGATCGGCAACCAGAAATTATTCGCCGATCTGGGCATCGAAATGGGAGCGCTATTGCAGCGCGCGGATGTGCTGGGCGCTGAGGGACAGACCGTGATGTTCGTCGCCGTCGATGGCAAGCCTGCCGGCCTGGTCGGCGTGGCCGACCCGATCAAGGAATCCACGCTCGAGGCGGTACGCGCCCTGCAGGCCGCCGGACTGGAACTGGTGATGCTTACCGGCGACAGCAAAGCCACCGCAGAGGTAGTCGCGAAAAAGCTGGGGATCAAGCGCGTGGTGGCCCAGGTGTTGCCGGAGCAAAAGGTTGAGATCGTCAAGCAGCTGCAAGCCGAAGGACGCATCGTCGCAATGGCGGGCGACGGCATCAACGATGCGCCGGCACTGGCGCAGGCCCAGGTGGGCATCGCGATGGGAACAGGCACCGATGTGGCGATGCAAAGCGCCGGCGTGACGCTGATCAAGGGGGACCTCAATGGAATAGTGCGCGCGCGCCGCCTGAGCCAGGCCACGATGAGCAACATACGCCAGAATTTATTTTTTGCCTTCGTCTACAACATCCTGGGCGTGCCGGTCGCGGCGGGGCTGCTGTATCCGTTCTTCGGGATTTTGCTCTCGCCCATCATCGCGGCGGCGGCGATGAGCTTCAGTTCGGTGTCGGTGATAACAAATGCGTTGAGGTTGGGGCGCGCTAAATTATAAAGCGCAATACTTTTGCAACGCTTTTCGTTGGGGAGAGTGTGCTGTATTAATTTTGGTTTTTAGCGTGGCAGTCCACTCCCGACACATGCCAGTCCTTTATCGGTAGTGGTTCAGTTTTAAATTAAGTCCATTGAGCAAGAAATGAGCATTAAGCCTTTTTGCCATGCACAATCGAGTTGTAAGTAGTCAGAGCAATGGTCAGGTCACGGTTTGCTGCGCGAGGCGATGAAAGAGCAAGCCGCGAACCTCGGAGCGTCGGCGGTTACCCGAAGGCTTCCCCCTCAAAATCATGACAGCAAAAGGCAACAACTGAAAAAAAAGAATGCCCCCAGCCTAGGGAGGGGCTGGGGGCAAAATCTCAACTAGCGTTGAGACACACGCTTGAGAGAGGGAAAGCGTGGAGTGATCACAATATCGACTCTTCACGGTATTAAACATAGGCGAGACACTGAAAATCGTGTCGGATTTTGTCCTACTTGGTTGGGGATTTTATGTATGGGATATGTGTAAGGAAAGGCTGGAATGAAGCGTACCATTTGGGCTGGTACGTTAGCTGCGAGCGATGGCACAAACACCTGTCATTGCGATAACCAGCGACTTGCCGGCTTGCCGGCTTATAACCAACCACTTGGCAACCGTTTTGTGGTTGCTTAGTGGGATGGCTAGTCGTTCCACCAGTAGTTCCATCAGGAGGCGAAGCCGACGTGGCAATCCAGATGGTTTAAAAAAATGCATCTTGGTCTTGCTGGATTGCTTCACTTCGTTCGCAATGACGACAAGGGTGCCGTGAATTATGGAAGTATCAATATGCAGCCTGTCGAGTAGTAACTTCACCGCTTTCAGACGACTAACTACGCGCTGATCACGTCCGCGCATTTCAACCCGCTGATCACCGCGCCTTCGAGCGTGGCGGGATAATCGCCAGCGGTGTAGTCGCCCGCCAGCAGCAATCTGGGCAGTGGTGTCAGTTGCAATGGGCGATTCAGGTTAGGTGAACAGCAGAACGTGGCGCGTTTTTCGGCGATGACTTTGTGCCATTCCGGTTGTTCTGCGATGCCGAATTCCTCGCGCAATTCTGCAACCACTTTTTGTGCCAGTTCCGCCTGGGGCAATTCCTGGTGTAAGCCCTCCGCGCTGATCACGGCGGCTAGCAGGCCGTGCTGGCCTGCTATGCGTCCCTTGTCGAACAGCCACTGGCTGTGGCGCCGGTGCAGGCCCAGCATCGGATAGGGCAGCGTGACGTGGGTGGGATATTGCAGGTACACGGTGTAGATAGGCTGATGTTCCAGACTGTCGATCCGGGCAACTGTTTCTTCAAGTTCGGGGATCGGGCGCAGCAGTTTGGCGGCAACAGCAGGCGGTGCGGCGCAGACGACGTGGCTGAATTTTTCGGTTCCGTGCGCGGTGCTTATCTCGATGCCGTCTTCAGACAGTTTCAGCGCTTCCACCCCGCATGCGATGTTCACCTTTCCGCCTCTCTGTTCGACATAGTTTGCGGCGCGCTGGGGGAACAGCGCGGTGAAGTTGATGCGCGGCAGCAACATGTCGCTATCGTCACGCGACCGGTTCAATGCATCGCGCAGTACGTTCACGAAAATCCGGGCGGATGCCTTGTGCATGGGCGTATTAAGCGCGGCGACGCACAGCGGTTCCCAGAGTTTCTCTGCCAGCGCCTTGTCCTGCTGGTGTTGCGCGAGCAGTTCGGTGACGGTGATGTCGCCGGGCAGACTGAATTTCATGCGGCGCAGCGCGCGCATGAAGCGTGCTGCATTCAGTCGTTCGACTATTGTCAGGCCTTGTGCGGTCAGCAGCGCGACCAGCAAATGGAGCGGGGCGGGCAGATGCGGCGCCCTGAGCGAGAATTCGCCGTGCAGATCGAGTTGCAGCGGCAGGCGCAGGAAATCCTGTTCGATATTGCCGCCAACCTTCTCAATCAGGTGCAGGGTCTGGACATAGCAGCCGAGCAGCAGGTGCTGGCCGTTGTCCAGCGGGGTGCCGTTGTAACTCACGCCGCGAGCGCGCCCGCCGAGTTGTTGGGCGCTTTCGAATACCGAGACCGGGATATTGCAATCGGCCAGCGCGACTGCGGCGGCCATGCCGGCGTATCCGCCGCCTATCACTGCGACGTTCAGTTCTTGAGCCACGTCTTGATTGCCAGCCAGAGTTTGTAGCCGGTGCCGAGCGTAACCTTTTCCTTCAGCACATGGCAGCCGCTGGCGACGACTTCTTTCAGTGTTGCCTGGTAGATCGCGGCCATGATCAGGCCGGTGAGCTGCGATTTTCGGTCCACTGCGGGGAGTTGATCTGTCGCCTGTTTATAGTAGCGTTGCGCGCGCTCGATCTGGAACGCCATCAGCTTCTGGAAATTTTCGCTTTCCTTTGCATTCAGAATCTCTGCCGCCGTGACGCCGAATTGCTGCATCTCGTCGACCGGCAGGTAGATACGGTTGCGCCGCGCGTCTTCGCCGACGTCACGGATGATGTTGGTGAGCTGGAAGGCGATACCGAGGTCGTGCGCGTACTTGAGTGTTTTGCGGTCGGTGTAGCCGAATATCTCCGCGGAGAGCAGGCCGACCACCGAGGCGACCCGGTAACAATACAGTTGCAGCGATTTGAAATCGGCATAGCGCGGCTGGTCCAGATCCATCTCCATGCCGTCGATGATCTCGAGCAGGTGTTCCTGGGACAGGTTGAATTGTTTCACCACCGGAACCAGCGCTTGCGCGACCGGGTGCTGGGGTTTTCCACCGTAAATTTCCGCCACCTGTGAGCGCCACCAGTTGAGCGTGGTGCGTGCCACTTGCTCATCCGAGCATTCGTCCACGACGTCGTCGACTTCGCGGCAGAAGGCATAAAGCGCGGTGATCGCACGGCGCTTGTCTTTGGGCAGGAAGCGGAAACTGTAGTAAAAGCTGGAGCCGCTTTGTCGGGCCTTGTCTTCGCAATATTGGTCGGGTGTCATTTTTTGCATCTCAATAAATCTACTGCGCAGCCCAATTGCTGCGTCGCGTGCTCGTTCAATCCTCGCCTACCTTTCATGGTATGTCTCGTCTTTCACTGCGCGGCTCCTTGCATTTGGGCTTGCTCGCTACGATTTCTAGAGATGCAAGGCATATATTGAGGTTTGAGAATTAAAGCGGGGCACTCTTGGCCAGCATGATAACCCAGTCATGCGGCTTCAACACCGGGCGGTGGCGAAACATGTCGTATTGCGCGCGTTCCAGTTTGGCGAGTATGCGCAATCCGCCCGCGATAATCATGCGCATCTCCAGCCCGATGCGTCCGGTGAGTATGCTGCCCAACGGCTTTCCCGAGATCATCATCGCACGCGCTCTATCCACCTGGAACTTCATCAGGTTTCGCCATGCGTCGTTGGTGATGCCCTGTGCGATCTGCTCCTCGCTCACGCCGTGTTGCGCGAGTTCATCCAGCGGCAGGTAGATACGCCCGATTGCATAATCCTTTGCGACATCCTGCCAGAAATTGATGATCTGCAAGCTGGTGCAGATCGCGTCCGAGTAGGCGATATTGACCGGCGTGGCTTCTTCATACAGGTGTAATAGCAGGTTGCCGACCGGATTGGCCGAACGGCGGCAATAGTCGAGGAGGTCGGGGAAATCGCTGTAGCGCTTTTTAACGACGTCCTGGGAGAATGCATCGAGCAGATCGTAAAGCGGCTGCATCGGCAGCGCATGCCGGTGGACTTCTGCGGCGAGATTCTGGAACAGCGGGGTGAGCGGAGTTTCATTGTTTGTGATGAGTGTCAGTTCCGCACGGAATTCATCGAGTTGCCTCAGGCGTTGTTCGTCGGGCAGGTCGCCTTCATCGGCGATGTCGTCCGCCGCACGGGCGAAATGATAGATCGCCGCGACTGGCTTGCGCAGCCGTCTGGGCATCAGGATAGAGGCTACCGGGAAATTCTCGTAATGATCGACCGACATTTATAAATCCATTTTTCGGGCGAATCGCGGCGTCGCGTGCTCGCTCATTTCTCGCCTACCTTTGCGGTATGTCTCGTCATTCACTGCGCGGCTCCTTGCGCTTCATCCCGAAATTCTGAATTTCTAGGTGCTTCGAATTAAAGTAAATCGTTGCGGTGCAGCATGAACACGAACTGGTCACCCGCTGACACGTCCAGCCAGGTGAACGGCAGGTCAGGGTAGGCGGCTTCCAGCGCGTCGCGGTTGTGGCCGATCTCGACGATCAGCACGCCGTTTTCGCTGAGATGCTGCGCGGCGTGCCCGAGGATGATGCGCGTCGCATCCAGTCCGTCATGCCCACTGCCCAGCGCCAGTGCGGGCTCATGCAGGTATTCCTGCGGCAGCGCGGCGACAGATTCCGCGTCGACATAGGGCGGGTTGCTGATGATCAGGTCGTAACGTTTACCATTGAGTCTGGCGAACAGGTCTGTTTCGATCAGGCTCACACGATCCTGCAACTGGTAGTCGGCGACGTTGCGTTCGGCGACGGCCAGCGCGGCTGGCGACAAATCCGCGGCGTCCACGAGGGCACAGGGGAAGACGTGCGCGGCAAGAATGGCCAGGCAGCCGCTGCCGGTGCACATATCCAGGACGTTGTTTACCGATTCCGGCTCGGCTATCCACGGGCTGAGCTGTTCCAGCAGTAATTCTGCGATGAACGAGCGCGGCACGATGACCCGTTCGTCGACGTAAAAGCTGAAATCACCCAGCAGCGCCTGATGGGTCAGGTAGGCGGCAGGGATGCGTTTTTCGACGCGCCGCTGAATGATGCCCAACACCTCGGCGCGTTCGCTGTCGGTCAGGCGTGCATCGAGAAACGGCTCCAGCCGGTCCAGCGGCAGATGCAGGGTATGCAGAATCAGGTAAACGGCTTCGTCGTAGGCGTCATCGCTGCCGTGCCCGAAAAACAGCTTGGCCTGGTTGAAGCGACTCACCGTGAAACGCAGAATGTCGCGCACGGTGTGCAGGTTATGGACAGCCTCTGAAAAATAGTTGCTCATTTGCAAAGCAGGTTTTCGAGCGTGCGCTGGTAAGTCAGCTTGAGCGGTTCGATGTCGGCCACAGCTACGCATTCGTTGAGTTTGTGTATTGTCGCGTTCAGCGGCCCGAATTCGATCACCTGGGGGCAGATGTCGGCGATGAAGCGCCCGTCCGACGTGCCGCCGCTGGTGGAAAGTTCCGGCGTGATGCCATAGCTTTGTTCGATGGCCTTGCTGATCGCGGCGACCAGGCTGCCCTTGGCGGTGAGATAAGGCTTGCCGGACAGTTCCCACTTCAGGTCGTAGCTCAGGCCGTGCCTGTCGAGTATCGCGTGGACCTTGTCCTTCAAACCCTGCTCGGTGCTGGCGGTGGAGAAGCGGAAGTTGAACCAGATCTCGACCGTGCCGGGAACGACATTGGTCGCGCCGGTCCCGCCATTCATGTTGGAGATCTGCCACGAGGTCGGCGGAAAATATTCGTTGCCGTTGTCCCAGGTGGTGGCGGCGAGTTCGGCGATCGCCGGTGCGGCCTTGTGGATGGGGTTCTTCACCAGGTGCGGATAGGCGATGTGGCCCTGTATGCCCTTGACGATCAGTGTGCCGGACAGCGAACCGCGCCGCCCGTTCTTGATCATGTCGCCGACTTTTTTGTTCGAGGTGGGTTCGCCGACGATGCAATAGTCTATCGTTTCGCCGCGCGCCTGCAGCGCTTCCACCACACGCACCGTGCCATCCACCGCCACTCCTTCTTCGTCGGAAGTGATCAGCAGCGCGATCGAGCCGTTGTGTTTGGGATGCTCGGCGAGAAATGCCTCGATCGCGGTGATGAATGCCGCGATCGAGGTCTTCATGTCTGCCGCGCCGCGCCCGTACAGCATGCCGTCGCGTATCGTCGGTTCGAACGGCGGGCTGAACCATGATGCCTGCGGGCCGCTGGGCACCACATCGGTATGCCCGGCAAATACCACGACGGGACCGGTTGTGCCGCGCCTTGCCCAGAGATTATCCACGCTGCCGAAACGCATGCGCTCTATCCCGAAACCGAGCTTCTCCAGGCGTTCGATCAGTATGTCCTGGCAGCCCGCATCGTCCGGCGTGAGCGAGCGGCGGGCGATAAGCGCCTTGGCGAGTTCTAATGTGTCTGGCATGTTTGAGCTTTATCGGGTTGGGTTGAAAATTTTTGAGTAGGCCGCGGCGTCGAAACCGACGTGCAGCAGCTTGCCGTCCTGTTCCAGCAAGGGGCGCTTGATCACGCTGGTTTTTTCCAGCATCAGGGCGAGTGCGGCAGTAGCATCCTGGATTGCCTGTTTGCGCTGTTCCGGCAAACCTCTCCAGGTCAGGCCACCGCGATTGACCAGCGTGGTCCAGTCGGTCTGCTTCAACCAGGCTTGCGCGGTTGCTTGATCCAGCCCGTGTTTCTTGAAATCGTGAAATTCGACCGCGATGCCCTGACCGGCCAGCCAGTCGCGGGCCTTCTTTACCGTGCTGCAGTTTGGAATGCCATACAGCTTCATTTCGGATCGTTCAGGTTAAGCTTGATACTGCTCAGATCGCCGCCCTTGCCGCCAGCGGGGGAAAATACCGGAACCTTCTGGGTGTTGGTGCGTTCCGAAAAATCCACAAGGGAAGACAGGTTGCTCGCAGAATCGGCGTTGCGCAGCGCTTCTTCCTTGGTGATCAGCCCCTTCTTCAGCAGCTTGTAGAGAGCCTGTTCGAAGGTTTGCGAACCGGCGGACACGCTCTTTTCGATAGACTCGCGTATCTTGTCGAGCTCGTCGTTCTTGATCTGATCCGCTATCAAAGCGGTGTTCAGCAGAATCTCCACGGCGGGAACCTGTTTGCCTTGCACGTTGCGCACCAGGCGTTGCGAGATCACCGCGCGCAGGCACATCGACAGATCGGCCAGAACACCCCTGCGCGACTCATAGGGAAAAAAATTCACGATACGGTTCAATGCATGGTAGCTGTTGTTGGCATGCAGGGTAGCCAGGCACAAATGTCCGGTCTGGGCGAAGATCAGGGCATGCTTGAGTGTTTCGCGCTCGCGCACTTCTCCTATCATCAGCACATCGGGGGCTTCACGCATGCCACTGGACAGGGCATTTTCGTATGAGAGCGTGTCCGCGCCGATTTCCCGCTGGTTCACGATGGATTTGCCGTGCCTGAAAATATATTCGATGGGCTCTTCTATCGTCAGGATGTGGCCGCCGGTGGTATTGCTGCGATGCTCTATCATGGAGGCGAGCGTCGTGGACTTTCCGGAACCGGTAGCGCCGACCACCAGCACCAGTCCGCGCTTTTCCATGATCAGGTCTTTAAGGATTTCGGGAAGGTTCAACTCCTCGGAGCTTCCTATCCTGGCCTTGATATAGCGGGCCACGATGGCCACGTCGCCACGCTGGCGAAAAACGTTGATGCGGAAGGTGCCGATGCCGGAGGCATTGAATGAAAAATTCAATTCCATCCGGGTTTCAAATTCCGCGATCTGCTTCGCAGACAACATCTCATACGCGATGCGCTTGACGACTTCCCCGTCCAGAATCTGCGCGTTGACCGGCATCGTGATGCCTTCGATCTTGATGTTGACCGGCGCACCGACAGAGAAGAACAGGTCGGAAGCCTGTTTGCTGGCGGCGAGTTGCAATAACGGCGTAATGATCATGAAGTCCCCCTTGTAACGATTCAGGGGCGTATGGCGATACGCCCCTGCGGTCAAATCCCGCGCAGCAATTCGTTGATTCCCACCTTGGACAAGGTCTTGGCATCGACTTTTTTCACGATCACCGCACAATACAAGCTGTGGCTGCCATCCTTGGAAGGCAGGCTACCGTTGACGACCACCGAGCCGGACGGTACCCGTCCGTAGCTGATCTCGCCCGATTCACGGTCATAAATCTTGGTGCTTTGCCCGATGAACACACCCATCGAGATCACCACGTTGTCTTCCAGGATCACGCCCTCGACGATTTCCGAGCGTGCTCCGACGAAACAGTTGTCGCCGATGATGGTCGGGTTGGCCTGCACCGGTTCCAGCACGCCGCCTATGCCGACACCGCCGGAGAGGTGCACATTTTTGCCTATCTGGGCGCAGGAGCCGACGGTGGCCCAGGTGTCCACCATCGTGCCTTCATCGACATAGGCGCCGATGTTGACATACGAGGGCATCAGCACCACATTCTTGCCGATGAACGCGCCCCTGCGCGCCGCTGCCGGGGGCACGACGCGGAAGCCGCCTTCGCGGAAATCACGGCTGTTGTAGTCGGCGAACTTGGACGGCACCTTGTCATAATAATTGGTGAAGCCGCCCTTGATGAAGGCGTTGTCTTCCAGGCGGAACGACAGCAGCACGGCCTTTTTCAGCCATTGGTGGGTGACCCACTGGCCGTCTATCTTTTCCGCCACGCGCAGTTTGCCCTGGTCGAGCTGGGTGATGACGCTATCGACCGCTTCCTTGAGTTGCGCATCGGCATTGCGCGGGGTGATCTCGGCGCGGCGTTCAAAACCTTGTTCGATGATTTGTTGCAGTTGATCCATGATGATTCCCGGTTTATGAAAATGGTTTGTTGTCTGCAGAAGCGCAAGGCCTTACGCCTTCGCCATTGCTGTCTTAACGCCGGGGGGTATTGCCATACGCCCCGGCAAATTCTGCGATGCGCCGTGCGGCTTCCACTGCCTCTTCAATGCTGGCGACCAGAGCCATGCGCACGAAATTATTGCCGGGGTTCATGCCATTCGCACTGCGCGCAAGATAGCTGCCCGGCAACACGGCCACATTATAATCTCGATACAGGGCTTGCGCGAAGATGGTGTCGGCGATCGGGGTGCGCACCCACAGGTAAAACCCGGCATCCGGCATGACGACCGGCAATGCCGGCTTGAGTATTTGCATGACTTTGGCGAATTTTTCCGCATACATACGGCGATTTTCTGCCACATGCACTTCATCATTCCATGCAGCGATGCTGGCGGCTTGTATTGCAGGATTCATCGCCGAGCCGTGATAGGTGCGGTACAGCGCGAATTTTTCGATGACGCCGGCGTCCCCGGCGACAAAACCGGAGCGCATGCCCGGCACGTTGGAGCGCTTCGACAAGCTGGAGAACACGACCAGATTTTTATAGTCGTTGCGGCCCAGGCGACGGGCGGCCTGCAGCGCGCCCAGGGGTTGCTCGGTAAAGTAAATCTCGGAATAGCATTCATCCGAAGCGATCACAAAGCCGTAACGATCGGACATCTCAAACAGGGTTTTCCATTCGGCCAGCGGCATCACGCGTCCGGTCGGATTCCCCGGCGAACACACGTAAATCAATTGGGTGCGCTGCCAGACTGCCTCGGGCAGTTGCGCAAAGTTCAACGCGTAGTTGTCATCCGGCAATGAGTTGAGGAAATGGGGCGTGGCGCCCGCCAGAAAAGCCGCACCTTCGTAGATCTGGTAGAACGGATTGGGGCAGACCACGGCAGGATCATTTTTCGTGCGGTCAATAACAGCCTGCGCAAACGCGAACAATGCCTCGCGGCTGCCGTTTACCGGCAACACCTGGGTCTTGCTGTCCGGCACCGGGATGCCGTAGCGCGTGGCCAGCCAGCCGGCTATCGTATTGCGCAATGCGTCGCCGCCGGCGGTTGTGGGATAATTCGCCAGCCCGTCAAGGTTGGCCGTCAATGCTTCGCGGATGAATTGCGGTGTGGCGTGTTTTGGTTCCCCGATCGACAGGCTGATAGCGCGGTAGTTCTGGTTGGGCTGAACCTCGCCAAACAGCGCGGCGAGTTTCTGGAACGGGTAGGGCTGCAATTTTTGCAAATCAGGATTCATTCTCTATCTCAATGGCGCGCGAAAATTAGCGCGCATTATACGGGCCGTGCCGGTGTCATCAAAACAAAATGTATTGCCTGTCGCCGGGATACTGAGCGGCGCACTGGTGTGGGGGCTGATCTGGTATCCCTACCGGGTGTTGCAGGAAACCGGCGTGTCCGGCCCGCTGGCGACGCTGATCACTTATGCGCTGGCGATGCTGTGCGGCGCATTCATGCTGCCGCGCGTGTGGCGTGAACTGCCGAAAGCGGGGTGGTGGGCGGCCGCGCTGGTGTTGAGCGCGGGCTGGGCGAATCTGGGCTATGTGCTGGCGATGCTGCACGGCGAAGTGATGCGCGTGCTGCTGCTGTTCTACCTCGCGCCGCTGTGGACCATCCTGTTTTCCTACTGGCTGCTTGGGGAGCGGCTGAACCGCTACGGCTACCTGGTCATGGCACTGTCCTGCGGCGGCGCGGTCATCATGTTATGGGAACCACAAGGCGGTTTGCCTTTGCCGCAGAATCTTTCCGAATGGACGGGGCTGTCGGCGGGTATGGGTTTTGCCCTTTCCAACGTGGTTTCGCGCCGCGCCTCGCATTTGAGCATAGAGGCGAAGACCTGCAGCGTGTTGCTGGGCACAACATTGCTGGCGCTGCCATTGCTGTGGTGGCAAGGCGTAACGCCGGTTCACCTGCCGGCGGCGGACATGCAAACCTGGGTGATACTGGGCTTGCTCGGTGTCGCACTTTGCGCCACCGGCTATGCCGTGCAATACGGGGTCACCCATTTGCAGTCCAATCGCGCCGTGCTGCTGTTTTTGTTCGAACTGGTGATAGCGGCGGTATCCTCTTATCTGCTTGCCGGTGAAGTGATGCAGCTGCGAGACTGGACAGGCGCGCTGCTGATCGTCTCCGCCAGCCTGTTATCGGAAAAAATGCAGGTGGCGGAAAACACAGTCTGGAAGCAGGCGGACTAATTCCTTTGCGGCACATCAATGATTCCGGCCGGTCAAGCCACGGTTACCTCTTTCGCCAGATACACATCCTGAATCGCGTTCAATAACGCAACTCCGTCCGGCATCGGTTTCTGGAATGCCTTGCGCCCGGAGATCAGGCCCATGCCGCCGGCGCGCTTGTTGATCACAGCGGTGCGCACCGCCTGATGCAGATCATCCTTGCCGGTCGATTCCCCGCCGGAATTGATCATGCCTACGCGTCCCATGTAGCAGTTTGCCACCTGGTAACGCACCAGGTCTATCGGGTGGTCGGTGGTCAATTCGCTGTATACCATGGGACTGGTCTTGCCGAACTTGATCGCGTTGTAACCGCCGTTGTTCTCGGCCATTTTCTGCTTGACGATGTCGGCGTTGATCGTGACCGCGAGGTGGTTGGCCTGGCCGGTCAGGTCGGCGGACACATGGTAATCCCTGTCGGCGGTCTTGAATGCCGGATTGCGCAGATAGGCCCAAAGAATTGTCGCCATGCCCAGCTCATGCGCATGCTCGAACGCCTCCGAGACTTCCTGTATCTGGCGGCGTGATTGTTCGGAACCGTAAAACACGGTCGCGCCCACCGCAACGGCTCCCATGTCGAAAGCCTGATCGACGCTGGCGAACAGCGTCTGGTCGTAGATGTTGGGATAGGTCAGCATCTCGTTGTGGTTGATCTTGACGATGAACGGAATCTTGTGCGCGTAGCGGCGCGCCACCGAGGACAGCACACCGAGCGTCGATGCCACGCCGTTGCAGCCGCCCTCGATCGCGAGCCTGACGATATTCTCCGGGTCGAAGTAAATCGGGTTGGGCGCGAACGAAGCGCCGGCGGAATGTTCCACGCCCTGGTCCACCGGCAGCAGCGACAGGTAGCCGCTGTTCGCCAGGCGCCCATGTCCGTACAGGGACTGCAGGCTGCGCAGCACGCCGACCTTGCGGTCCTTGATCGCCACGACGCGATCCACGTAATCGGGTCCCGGCAAATGCAAGGATTCTTTGCTGATGCCGGTACAGCGATACTGCAACAGATGTTCTGCTTCACCACCCAGCATTTGCACGATATTCGTCATGATCCGGTTCCTTAGCGGTTGTACGGGTGCTCCATGTTACTCCTGTTGCTGAACAAGAATAGCCTGCTGCACGCGTGTATAATTTCGCGCAATTCCAACCCTGGTTACCACCATGACAACTCAAATGAAGCCCCTTGTTATCGGCACCCCGCATACATCCTCCGCCATCCGCGTCATGCTGCTCGGCAGCGGCGAGCTGGGCAAGGAGGTCATCATTGCGCTGCAACGCCTGGGTGTTGAGACCATCGCGGTGGATCGCTACGCCAACGCGCCCGGACAGCAGGTCGCGCATCGTGCCCATGTCATCAACATGGCTGACGGCGCCGCGCTGCGCGCGCTGATCGAGCAGGAGAAGCCGCATCTGGTCGTGCCGGAGATCGAGGCCATCGCCACCGACATGCTGGAACAGATCGAGCAGGAAGGGCTGGCGCGCGTGATTCCCACCGCGCGCGCCACGCGCCTGACGATGAACCGCGAAGGCATACGCCGCCTGGCCGCCGAGACGCTGGGCCTGCCGACTTCGCCGTATAAGTTCGCCGACAGCCTGGCCGAGATGCGCGCCGCGATCGAGCACATCGGCTATCCGTGCATCATCAAGCCGGTGATGTCCTCGTCCGGCAAGGGACAATCCAAAGTGGATAATGCCGCAGAGGCAGAAGCGGCATGGAACTATGCCGCCAGCGGCAGTCGCGTGAACCAGGGCAGGGTGATCGTCGAAGGGTTGATCCGTTTCGATTATGAGATCACCCAGCTCACCGTGCGCGCGATCGGCGCGGATGGCAAAACCGAAACGCACTACTGCGACCCTATCGGTCATGTCCAGGTGCACGGCGATTACGTCGAGAGCTGGCAGCCCCAAGCCATGTCTCCGCTGGCCCTGCAGCGCACCCGTGACATCGCGAAGAAAGTCACCGACGATCTCGGCGGACTGGGCATTTTCGGCGTGGAACTGTTCGTCAAAGGCGATGAAGTCTGGTTCAGCGAAGTCAGCCCGCGCCCGCACGACACCGGCATGGTGACGATGTGTTCGCAGGTGCAGAACGAATTCGAGTTGCACGCCCGCGCCATCCTCGGCCTGCCGGTGAACACCGCGCTGCGAACACCGGGTGCGAGCGCGGTGATCTACGGCCAGCACGAAGCCCGGGGCATCGCCTTTGCGGGTGTGGCGGATGCGCTGCGTGTGCCGAACAGCGATATACGCCTGTTCGGAAAACCTGAGTCATTCGCGCGCCGCCGCATGGGCGTGGCGCTGGCAACCGGCAAGGATACCGACGAGGCGCGCGGCCGCGCCAAGTTGGCGGCCGGCAAGGTGGTTCCTGTTAAAGCGTAAATTACCGCCGGGGTTTATATACCGTTTGCCCTGATGCTTCGCCCTTCGATACATCTCAGGACGAACGGTTATTTTTCCGTTCGTGCTGATGATTCGCCCTTCGATACCTCAGGAGCCTCAGCACATGGTACATCCGTTCGTGGTGAGGTATCGAACCATAACGGATGTATCGAAGGGTGAACGGTCATTCCCATAACTCAGGAGTAGATATGGCTTTTTACGTTTACATTCTTCACTGCTCCGATGACAGTTATTACACCGGCCACACAGACAACCTCGAAATGCGGATGGCCGAGCACCAAAGCGGCGAATGCGGCGGATACACTGCGACTCGCATGCCTGTGCAATTGTTCTGGTCGCAAGACTGCACTACACGCGAGGAGGCTCTTGCGGCAGAACAACAAATTAAGGGCTGGAGCCGCAAAAAGAAGGAAGCCATGATGCGCGGCGATTGGAAAGCCGTGCAGCAATTCGCATGGGGAACAAATAATCCACTGCCGGACAAATTGCGATGAGATGTACGTCCACCCTTCGATACCTCAGGGCGAACGGCTATTTTTCTGTTTGTGCTGAGGCCTGTACTGAGGCCTATAAAAACACTCCGTTCGTGGTGACCATTCGGCAAGTTCATGGCACGGAACGCCAAGCGTATCGAACCATAACGGATGTATCGACTTACATCGAAAAACTTTCCGTTCGTCCTGAGGTATCGAAGGATGAACCATCAAGATATAGGGCATTACTACCATGATAATTACCGGAATCCTTCATACCAGCTTTCTGACCTCAGACTTGGCCAGATCACGCGCCTTTTACGAGGGCGTGCTCGGTTTGCGCCCCGACCCGGAGCGCCCGGCGATGAGCTATGAAGGCATGTGGTACGACGTGGCACCGAACCAGCAGATTCACCTGTTGCTGCTGCCCGACCCCGAGGCCGGCTTGCAGCGCCCCGCGTACGGCGGGCGCGACCGGCATGTTGCGCTGGCGGTATCTGATCTTGGGCAGTTGATTGCACGCCTGGAACGGGCGGGGATCGCCTGCACGCTCAGTTCATCCGGCCGCTGCGCGCTGTTTTGTAGGGATCCTGATGGTAATGCGCTGGAGTTTATAGAGAACGGTTAACGTCAGAATTAATCCAAGCTACGAAGCGTCGTCGGGTTGAATAAGTTATTAGCAGATATTTGCGACCTGCTGTAGCGCGAACGTTAGGCCAAACAGCTCCTCGGGATGATAACGGAAGTCTGCGTCAGCAGTGTTGGCGCCGCTAGCGATCCACTTGGCTCCCACCTTTTCATAATCTGGCTCGATCATGTGGCTATATTTTTCGTATGGATAGCGGAGTTTGACGAAGTTACTGCCCAAGTCCATCAGGACACCTGCATAGTCTGAAGAAAGCTCGGAGGGTCCGATGCGCTCCCCAGCAATGCAAAGTATCTCGTCCTGTTTTTCCAGAGGTAACGAGTTGAATAGGTCTTGGTATTTATGACTATGGGCATTAGTTTGAGTAACCTTTTCCACTACGATCTTAAGCAGCAGTTCAAATGCGATTAGCTGTAGCAGATAGGCGGAGTCAGAGTCATCTGAGGCTGCACTCAGTAACTGAGCGGCATGGAGCCGTTTCTCGCTTTCTTGGTGCATCAGTTTATGGCGCAAAGTGCTCATGGCTGCTGACGTGTGATAGGTGACAATTCATGCACGCTGTTCATGGGGCTGGATTCGGAAATACCTTGTGCACCGACTCGATCTTCTCCAGCACTTCCGCCGATAGCATCACTTCGGCGCTGTCCAGGTTTTCCTTCAGCTGATCCAGATTCGTTGCGCCGAGCAACACGCTTCCGGTGAACCAGCGCGTGCGCGCGAAGGCCAGCGCCATCGTTGCGGGACTCAGTCCGGCTTCACGGGCGATGCGCACATATTCCGCGCTGGCCACCGGCACATTAGGTTTTGCATAGCGCTGGCCGAATCCGGGGAACAAGGTGATGCGCCCTTTGGCTTGCGGGTCGGCAAGATACTTTCCGGTCAGGTGACCGAATGCCAGCGGGCTGTATGCCAGCAGGCCTACCTTGGCGTGATGACAGACTTCTGCCAATCCTGTCTCGAAGCTGCGGTTCATCAGGTGATAGGCGTTCTGCACCGTGATGATTTTCGGCAGCCCCATTTTTTCCGCACACTTCACGAATTCGCTCACGCCCCACGGGGTTTCGTTGGACAGGCCGATATGGCGCACCTTTCCGGTTTTGACCAGGTCCGCCAGTGCTTGCAGTTGCTCGGTGATCGGCACAGTGTTGTGTTCCTGGGATGCGTCATAACTGCTCGCGCCGAACATCGGCACATAGCGGTCCGGCCAGTGGATCTGGTAGAGGTCGATATAGTCGGTCTGCAACCGTTTAAGGCTGTCGTGTATTGCCGCCTCAAGATTCTGGCGGTCGATGCGCGGGCTGTTGCGTATCCAGGCGAACCCGCGCGACGGGCCGGCGATCTTGGTAGCGACGATCAGTTTGTCGCGGCGTTGGTGTTTCAGCCAGGAGCCGATATGGCTCTCGGTGCGTCCCTGGGTCTCGGCGCGCGGCGGAACCGGATACATCTCGGCGGCATCGATGAAGTTCACCCCTCGCGATACCGCATAGTCGAGTTGAGCGTAGGCATCCGCCTCGCTGTTCTGTTCGCCGAAAGTCATCGTGCCCAGGCTCAACGCCGACACATGCAGATCGCTTTCGCCCAATTGCCTGAGTTCCATATTCCACCCTTCAGATATTCGCTGTCATTCTAGT
>LSLI01000009.1 GCA_001577345.1 Candidatus Gallionella acididurans | reverse complement strand
GAGGTCGAAGCGTTTTACCAGGTCGTCTGCTACGGTCCGGCTTTTCAGCATACCGATATAAAGGTCGGCAGGATTCTTGATCCCAAGAGATGTTCCAGCCATGCCAGCCAAGCCGCCCATCTGTGCGAGCATGGCCGCTGTAGTCGACTGCCCCTGCTGGGGAGGCATGATGGTGGTCGACGCGGTATATAGCTTGGGCATCAGGAAAGACACCGCGACAGCGATCAGCGCAGCAACCAGGGTGTTCCTGAGTATCATCTTCTTGTTTTTTGCAACGACGATCAGGATATCCAGCAGGTCTATCTCGTCCTCCGGCTGTTGCGGCATCTGATTTTGAACAGACTCAGTCATATAAATACCACCCCGGAGTACTCATGGGTCAGATCACTCCGATGAATTTGAGCGTCGCGAGGCTCACGCCCATATTCACGATCATCTGGGACCAGTCCAGGATACTTTTCAGGATCGGTGTCTTATCCAGTTTTTCGGGAACCACGACGGCGTCTCCCGGCATCAATCTCATCCCCTCGAAGCTGCTGGAGAAAAATCCTCTGTCGCTCTGGCTGCTGATCACTGAACCGTCCGCCCTGAGGACGAATATTCTGTCCGCATCGGCATCCCTCGTGGGCCCGCCTGCCTGTGAGAGATAATCGGACACCCGCTTGCTTTGCTTGTAGAAGAAGGCGTTGTTCTCGTTGTAGACCTCACCGAACACACCCACCGTCGATGGGATGGCCGGAACAAAAAGCCTGTCACCATTCTCCAGCACCACGTCAGGAATATCCTTGAGCGCATCCGCCTCGGGCGGGATTTCGAGCACGATCCGGCCCGTCGCTTTCGCCTGACGCAGTTTTTCCAGCGCGGCCTGCTGGCTTGTGGCCTGCTGCTTTGCAGCATCCATTCCCTTTTGGTCCATTGCGCTCTGTGCCGAGGTAGCTGCATTTTTCCTGACATCCCGTTCCATGCGGTCGATCGATTCCTCGAGGCGCTGCTGTTGCAGTTTTCGCGTCGATTCGCGCGTGAACTCTGCCCCAAAAAGATAGGCTTTGTCGGTGAGCCCGCCCAGGCGCGCGACCAACTGCCTCAGGGTCTCACCCGGTTTCGCCTCAAAAACGCCGTCATTTTTGACTTCCCCCTCTATCGTGACGAGGCGCGTCTGCTTCTCGACGGACACCTTCATCTCGTCCTTTGAAAATACGGTTACGACATCTCCGGGCTGGAGTTCGAGATTCTGTGAGGGATCTTTATCCAGCACCGCCTTACCCAGGTTGAAGGGGATGAGCCTTGTCCTCAGATCACTCCAGTCGAGCCGCTCGACAACCGCGTAATCCCAGTTGATTTCGGGAATGGAGCGCCTGATTTCTCCGAAAGCCCCGGCCACTCCGAAAATCTTGTCCCGGTTGGTCGTATTTTGGCCAAAAATCCCACCTACCCCGGAAACCTTGTCCTGGTTGGTCATGTTTTGCCTGCGCCAGTAGTCGGCCGTAATCAGGACATCCTTGTCCGGGATGATATCCGTGACGCGCATGCCCTGGTGCCAGGGGTAGCGGAATGGGAAAGCGACATTCCCGCGCAGGGTCACCGCATTCTTGAACTCGGGTGAAATCGGGATGACCTTGACCAGATCGCCGTCCTTCAACTGCCGTGCGAGCCCCGCCTGATCGAGGTCAAAATCGTCGACGACCCTGTCCTTGCGGTTTTCGATCCGTTCTACTTCCACCTTCTGGCCCGCCGCAGTGGTTGTGAGTCCGCCCGCCATCGCGATCAGGCGGGCCAGATCCGTTTTGTCCTTCAGTTCATAAATCGCAGGGACATTGATGCTTCCCGTGATCGCGGCGACCTGGCCGACAGGCGGGATGTAGATCACGTCGCCGGCCTGCAGGTGCGCGTCTTTGGATTTGTCTCCTTCGAGCAGGAAGTCGTACACGTCGAATTCGGTGACGATCTTGTCCTGGCGTTTCAGCTGGATATGCCGCATCGAACCCGCCCCCGACGGTCCGCCGGAAGCGAACAGTGCGTTCACCAGGGTGGAGAGCGCGCTCACGGTGTAGCTGCCCGGGCGCCGCGCCTGACCCACCACGTAGATCTGGATGGAGCGCAACTGGCCGAGATTGACCTCGAGATTGAAATTCCTGAAATTGCGTCCAACTGCCGTTCTGATATAGCTTTTCAGGTCCTGGTACTTGAGTCCCGAGACATTCAGGTTCCCCACTTTCGGAATATAGATCTGCCCGAGGCGGTCCACCTGCAGGTGCAGGTCCGCATCGATCTGACCCCAAACCCGGATATCCACCTCGTCCCCCGGCCCCACCGTGTAATCGGGCGTGACGGGAACATGGTCTACGGGTGCGAAGGTAGTCGGGGACGCACTGAACGTATCGTAGCCAAACATCGGCAGACGCTTGCCGATCGACGCGGCAATGAACTTCTGGAACTCGGTCTCTTCGATCGGGACAGCCTGATTAACCGGCGGGATCTGTGCTGATGCGGGTTTCAACGATGCGTCGGCAGGCTTGGCGTAAGGGGCAGCCTGAGGGGGATTCAGCGACGAAATGCCCCGTGAAGGCGTTAAAGACAAGCTTTCCTGTGGAGCGGAATTCAGTGTGGGGTCGGTCTGCGCCTGGGCTGTTGAAAAATCACCCTCGGCCCAGCCGGATGCGCAAATCGAACACAGCATTACTGCCAGAGCATAACGCAAATAAACCAACATCCCACACCCCGATCATTTTTATTGCAGCGAATTTACAGAGTAGCCGTTTAAAAGTCAAAATAAGTTGCTGACGTCAATCCTTGATTCTATGCGGTATGGCAGCACATAGATGGGAGCGCTATTCCATTTTCCAGCTCAACATGACTCCGCCGGGCGAGACCGACCACTCCATTCCATTCTGGTTGGTGTTGTGCTGCTCCCACATGAAACTGCCCAGGGCATAGCCCAGCAAAGAGCCTGCTATGGTGTCGGAGAACCAGTGGTCGCGCCCGCCGACACGCGCGACATTGGTCACGGCGGCCACGCCATACAGCCATGGGGCATCATAGGCCTTGGCATAAGGGGTGATGACTGCCCACATCACGGTGGAATGCATCGAAGGCCATGAGGTATTGCCGTTGCTTGCGCTGACCGGGGTGAAGCTGGCCGCTCCTTGCTCGCTGCTGGGCCGTGCGCGGCCGACCGTGTACTTCAGCCCGAAGACACCGGCAAACCCCACCCCGCCGGCCGCCAGCGAACTATAGCTGGCCCTTGCCAGCGTACTGTCCTGGTCGCTGGCCAGAAATGACACGGCCGAGTAGCCGATGGCGATAAAGGGCAGGCTGTTGCCGACCTTCTCGACGCGCGTCATGACCCAGTTTTTGCCATGGTTGACGGCAAGCGTGTCCAGCGGCTTGTCCGCGATCGCCGAGACCAGGCTGATGCCGGCTATCTGCAGCGCGGTGCGCCAGAAATCCGGCGTGGCCGCCGCGTGGCCCAATGCAGCCAAGTCCTTGTCTGCGGTGGTGAATACGGAAGCATGCCCGCCATCACCGGGGTTGCCCGGCGCAGCGCCGGGCTGGGGCTGGCTGCCGGACGCCAACAGCAGATTGCCGTTGCTATCGATGGTTGCCGTGTATGCATCGCTCCGGCCGGAAAACTGCGAAAATACCGGTACGGCATCCCGGTCAGCGGCTGCGCTCGCCAGCGCTTCAGCCCGGACTTCCTGCGCGCTCCACGCCATCAACATCGCGCCACACAGCGGCCAGAACAACACGCGACTACGGATATCGCGCAACGGCTTCAATGCTTGCCCGCATGCAGCGGCGTCCGGCTACGATGAAAAGAACCGGTACCACCGGATTGAGGAATACATTGAACAAGCATCTTGCTCTTTCTCGATTAAAGCCCGCACTGTTTTGTGCAGTGTGGGCAGGTGGCCGAAGTAAAACTCACCCGGCACTTGGCCGTCAAGTGTGCATTGAAAGATTTCATCGAACAAACCGAGGCGGCCGAATTGATGTCTCGTTGCAGGCCTTCGATCATAGTGCGCGGCTGGGCCTGTATCAGATCACCGCAGAGCTATGCGCGGCGTTGGGTTGACGACCCGCGCCCATCCACAGTGTCCCACATCGCCGCTCAACGGTATAACGCCGGGAATTGTTTGCGCAACTGCGAATGGTGTTTGGAATGGCTCTACTCTCTGGAGGCACCGGACAAACCGCATTCATTCGTTTGCCGCAAAGGCTACCTGTATATCGCGTGTTGTTGCGCCGCTTACGATGATCGCACGTACGATCAAATCCAGCGAAACTGAAGGGTCGCCAGCATGAAGCTCCCGCCACTAAGCGCGTAAACGCGTTGTAGTGGGGGTTTCTTGGATCAACGACCAGAGCGCAGGAGTGTTACCACCACCACGACTTACCACGGTCTCACCAAGCGTAGATTGCGTTACCGCAACTGGTTCGGAGCCTTCCGCCACTGCGATGGTATGCTAGTACATGAGAACGTATGCTAACGTATGACAACACTGAAGTGCCGTGCCTATTGGGCTTCAAAGGCGACAGGCATGAAAAAAGCCCCTAATCCCAGGGGCTTATTTTTACTTACTGGTGCGAAAGGAGAGACTCGAACTCTCACGCCTTGCGGCGCTGGAACCTAAATCCAGTGCGTCTACCAATTCCGCCACTTTCGCGCTGCCATACCGGACTGTTGCGTTTCCAGCTTCGCGGCAAATTATAGCACTAACGTCCCGCTTTTATTTCGATCACCGTACGTCCGCGCAGCTTGCCTTGCAACAGTTGCGGGAATATTTCCGGCAAGCCGGCGAATGGAACGGTATGTGCCACCTGTGCGAGCAACTTCGGGCGCAGGTCTGTTGCCATGCGCTTCCACATTTGGCTGCGCACCGGCATCACGGTCGCAGAGGAGTCGATGCCGATCAGGCGCACGCCGCGCAAAATGAACGGCAGCACCGTGGTGTGCAATTCAAAGCCGCCCGCGTTGCCGAAGCTGGCGATCGCGCCACTTTGCTGCATCGTGCGCGTCAGCCATGCCAGCGTCTCGCCGCCCACCGAATCAAGCGCGCCGGCCCACTGGGATTTCTCCAGCGGGCGTGTGCCCATCTGCACCTCCTTGCGCGACAAAACCTCAGCCGCACCCAGCGATTTCAGATACTCATGTTCGGCATCCTTCCCGGTAATCGCGACCACCTGGTAACCCAATTGCGCCAGCATCACGATAGCCAGGCTCGCCACCCCGCCGGTCGCGCCGGTCACAATCACCTTGCCGTTTTCCGGACGCAAATCGTTCTGCTCGAGACGATGGATGGAAAGCGCCGCGGTGAATCCCGCCGTACCCAGGGCCATCGCATCGAACAGTGTCAATCCCGGAGGCAGCGGCACCACCCAGTCGGCCGGAACGCGCACATATTCGGCATAACCGCCGTCGTGCGCCACACCCATGTCATAGCCGGTCACCAGCACCGCGTCACCGGCCTTGAAACGCGCATCGGATGAACTCGTCACCACGCCCGAGACATCGATGCCGCCGACGCAGGGAAAGCGGCGTATCACCTTGCCTGCTCCGGTGGCGGCGAGCGCGTCCTTGTAATTGACGCTGGAGTAATGGGTTTGGATGACGACTTCGCCTTGATCGAGATCGCCCAGCGTCAGGTCGACGAAACGACCGGAGGATTTGCCGTCTTGTTCGAAGATTCTATAAGCAGAGAATTTGTTCATGTGAATATCCTAAAGTCAAAACTGCCAGAGGTTGCCGATCATAAAACCGTTCGCCCTGATAACCAGCGACTTGGCTATCGTTGTTTGATAGCCTGGTCGAATGGCTATGTCGAAGGGTCGCCGCAAAGCGGCGGGCGCTCTGAGACGTACGTAAAAAGCAAAGTCAAAACCGTCGGGGGTAGCCCGGCAGCTATAACCAATGACTTACCCAGCGTAGTTTGCTGGGTTAGTCAGATGGCTAGTAGTTTCATCAGTTACTTTTTGGCTTCGACTAACCTTCAGGTTATGTCGAACCCAAAATAACCAAAATCAAAGTCGCGGGGTGCGGCCCCGCACGCCGATTACTTTCTTTTTGGCGAAGCAAAAGAAAGTAGCTTGCTGCCGGGCAACCCCCGGCGGTTTTGACTTTCGTCATTCACCCTTCGATACCTCAGGGCGAACGGCTCCTAATCTACAAATCCAGCAACACCCTCCCCGGATACTCCAGCGCTTCCTTGATCGTGGAGAGGAACTGCACCGCTTCCCGCCCGTCGATAATGCGGTGGTCATAGGAAACTGCCAGATAGTTCATCGGGCGTATCACCACCGATCCGTTCTCCGCCACCGGCCTGTCCTTGGTGGCATGGATGCCAAGGATGGCAGCCTGGGGCGGGTTGATGATGGGCGTGGAGAGCATAGAGCCGAACACGCCGCCGTTGGATATAGAAAACGTGCCGCCGGTGAGTTCCTCCATTGTCAGCTTGCCGACCTTCGCTCTGGCACCGAAATCGGCGATCTGCTTTTCGATGTCGGAGAACGAGAGTTTGTCCGCGTCGCGGATGATGGGCACGACCAGGCCGCGCTCGCTGCCTATCGCCATGCCGATGTCGAAATAGCCGTGGTAGATGATGTCGCTGCCATCCACCGAGGCATTGACGATGGGGAATTTCTGCAACGCCAGCACCACCGCCTTGACGAAGAACGACGAGAAACCGAGCTTGACGCCGTGCTTTTTCTCGAACGCATCCTTGTAACGGTTGCGCAGGTCGATCACCGGTTGCATGTTGACCTCGTTGAAGGTCGTCAGGATCGCGGCGTTCTGTTGTGATTGCAGCAGGCGTTCGGCAATGCGCTGGCGGATGCGCGTCATCGCCACGCGCTGTTCGGGACGATTGCCGGATGGTGCGATCGCGGGTACCGCCTGCTCACCCTCTCCCCTACCCTCTCCCTTGAAGGGAGAGGGGGAAGATTTGACCTGCTGCATCGCATTCAGCACGTCCTCTTTGGTGACGCGTCCGCTGCGTCCGCTGCCCTGCAGGCTGGCGGCATCGACTTCATGTTCGCGCGCCAGTTTGCGCACCGAAGGCGGCACGGCGGAAGCGGCCGCATGCGCCGGGGCGGCAACCGGTTTGGCAGCCGCTGCAGCGGTGTCGATCTGCGCGATCAACTCTTCGCTGCCCACCTTCTCGCCATCGCCCTTGATGATCTTGACCAGCACACCGGATTTGCTCGCGGGCAGTTCCAGCACCACCTTGTCGGTCTCGACGTCGATCAGGTTTTCGCCCTCGCTGACTGCATCGCCGACACGCTTGTGCCAGGTCAGCAGCGTCGCCTCGGACACGGATTCTGACAATTGCGGCACTTTGACTTCAACCAAATTACTTTTAATGTTACTCATGGTGTGGTGTCCCCGGTTTAGGTTTGTTGTCGAGATCGTCGCGGAACGCCGCCTCGATCACCGCTTTCTGTTGTTCCTGGTGCACCGCCAGATAGCCGGCGGCGGGTGCTGCGGACGAGGGCCGCAGCGCGTAGTCGAGGTGCATCCCCTTGCGCAAATGTCGCAGCAGATAATGCTGGATGCGGTGCCACGCGCCCTGGTTGCCGGGTTCTTCCTGGCACCATACCACCTCGGTCGCATTCGGATACGCGGCGATCTGCGCGGCGAAGTCATCGTGCGGGAATGGATAAAGCTGTTCGATGCGTATGATCGCCATATCCGCAATGCCCCTGGTGCGGCGTGCCGAAAGCAGATCGTAATAAACCTTGCCGCAGCATGCGATGATGCGGCGCACTTTTTGGCTGTCCAGCGTATCGACCTCGGCGATCACCGGCTGGAAGCGGCCCTGCGTCAAATCACTGAGCGGCGAGGCCGCATCCTTGCTGCGCAACATACTCTTGGGCGTGAACACGATCAGCGGTTTGCGCATCGGCCGCAACATCTGGCGGCGCAGCAGATGGAATATCTGCGCGGCACTCGATGGAACGCACACCTGTATGTTGTAGTCGGCGCACAATTGCAGATAGCGCTCGATGCGTCCCGAGGAGTGCTCCGGGCCCTGCCCCTCATAACCGTGCGGCAACAGCATCACCAGTCCGCACAACCTTCCCCATTTCACCTCGCCGGAGGCGATGAACTGGTCGATCACCACTTGCGCCCCGTTGGCGAAATCGCCGAACTGTGCTTCCCACAGCACCAATGAATTCGGTTCGGCAGTCGCATAACCGTATTCGAAACCCAGTACCGCTTCTTCGGACAGCAGCGAATCGATCACGACGAAATCCGCCTGATCAGGGGATAAATGCTGCAGCGGTGAATAGGACCCTTCGTTCCACTCTTTCCGGTTCTGGTTATGCCAGGTGGCGTGGCGGTGAAAGAACGTGCCGCGCCGGCTGTCCTGCCCGCTGAGCCGCACCGGATAGCCTTCACTGAGCAGCGTCGCGTACGCGAGGTTTTCCGCCATGCCCCAGTCCAGCGGCAGTTCGCCGCGCGCCATCGCGGTGCGATCATCGACGATCTTCTGCACGCGTGAATGAAGAACAAAGTTTTCCGGGACTGTGGTCAATGGTATCGCCAGTTGTTGCAAACGTTCCAGCGGCACGGCGGTCTTCACCGCGGTATCCCATTGCACATTACGTTTGAACGGTGACCAGTCAATAGTGGTTTTGCCGCTGCCTTTTTCCAGTGTGGGCTGGATGGAGTTGCGTCCCTCGTCCATAGCCCGGTGGTAAACAGCAATCATCGCGTCCGCTTCTCCGGCCTGGATCACCCCCTGCTGTTCCAGTCGCTGCGCATAAAGCGCGCGCGTGCCGGGATGCTGACGGATGAAACGATACATGAACGGTTGCGTGACCAGCGGCTCGTCCTGCTCGTTGTGCCCCAGCTTGCGGAAGCACACCAGATCGATCACGACATCCTTTTGGAATTGCATGCGGTAATCCAGCGCGATCTCGGTGATCAGCAATACCGCATCGGGATCGTCCGCATTCACATGGAAGATCGGCGCGTCGATCATCTTCGCCACGTCGCTGCAATAAGTGCTGGAACGCACGTCGCGTATGTCCGATGCGGTGAAGCCAATCTGGTTATTGGTGATGATGTGCACCGTGCCACCGGTGCGGTAGCCGCGCGTTTGCGACATCGCCAGCGTTTCCATCACCACGCCCTGCCCGGCAAATGCCGCATCGCCGTGCAGCAGAATCGGGATCACCCTGGATCCCTCGAAATCCTTGAGTCGGTGCTGGCGTGCGCGCACCGACCCCTCCACCACCGGGTTGACGATCTCCAGGTGCGAGGGATTGAAGGCCAGCGCGATATGCAGGTCGCCGCCCGGCGTGGCGATGTCGGCGGAAAATCCCTGGTGGTACTTGACGTCGCCGGAAGTCAGATGCTCGGCATGGATCCCCTCGAATTCGGCGAACAGCATCGAGGGCAGTTTGCCGAGTATGTTGACCAGCACGTTCAGACGGCCGCGATGCGCCATGCCGATTACGGTTTCCTGTATGCCCTGCGCACCGGCGCGCTGCAGCAGATGTTCAAGCAACGGGATCGTCGTCTCCCCGCCTTCCAGCGAGAAACGTTTCTGCCCGACGAATTTGGTGTGCAGGTAGCGCTCCAGTGTCTCGGCGGCGGTGAGCAGTTCGAGGGTGCGGCGGCGCTTCGCGCCGTCGTAGCCGGCCGATCCGCGCACGCTTTCCAGGCGAGTCTGTATCCAGCGCTTCTGCGCCACATCGCTGATATACATGTATTCCGCGCCTATGCTGCCGCAATAAGTCTGGCGCAACAGCTGGAGTATCTCGCGCAAAGTCATGCGCGCGCCGCCGACCAAGGAGCCGGTCTCAAAGGTGGTATCCATGTCCGCCTCGCCCAAACCGTAATGTGCCGGATCGAGTTCGGGGACCACCGGCTTGGCATGGCGATTCAGCGGGTCAAGATTGGCGACACGCACGCCCAGGAAGCGGTGCGCGTTGATGAGCTGCAACACGAAAACCTGCTTGCGTTCCAACTCGACATCGGTAGCCACCGAACTGCCGGCAGACGATTTCGGCAAGGCCGCAAAAGCGCGCTGGATAGGGCTGTGCGATACGTCGTGCGCGCCATTTTCCAATGGCGGCAATGCATCGAAATAAGCGCGCCATTCGCCTGACACTGCACTCGGGTCAAGCAGGTATTGCTCGTACAATTCCTCGACGAAGGACGCGTTGGTACCGAACAGCAGCGAACTGTCCTTCATCAACTGCATGAAATTGACGGGGTTGTTCAACGTTTTTTCTCCGGAACATAATCGCGCTTCACCGCACCGCGATACAGCTGGCGCGGGCGGCCGATCTTGTGATCACCGGAGGCGATCATCTCGTTCCATTGCGAAATCCAGCCTATGGTGCGCGCCACGGCAAAGATCACCGTGAACATGTTGGTCGGGATGCCCAGCGCGCTCAGCACGATGCCGGAATAAAAATCCACATTCGGATACAGCTTGTGATCGATGAAATACGGGTCGCTCAGCGCGGTGCGCTCCAGTTCCATCGCCAGCTCGAACAGCTTGTTGTTTTCCAGCTTCAGTTCCTTGAGCACTTCATGGCAGGTCTGGCGCATCACACTGGCGCGCGGATCCATGTTCTTGTACACACGATGGCCAAAACCCATCAGGCGGTATTTCTTGTCCTTCACGCCCTGCACATATTCCTTCACCCGCGACACATCGCCGATTTCCATCAGCATATTCAGCGCGGCTTCGTTGGCACCCCCGTGTGCGGGGCCCCACAGCGCGGCGATGCCGGAAGAAATGCAGGCGAATGGATTGGCGCCGCTGGAACCGGCCAGCCGCACCGTAGAGGTAGATGCGTTCTGTTCATGGTCGGCGTGCAGAATCAGGATGCGATCCAGCGCGCGAACCAGCACCGGGTTTGGTATGTATTCTTCAGCCGGCGTGGCGAACATCATGTACATCAGATTTTCCGCGTAGCCGAATTTGTTCTTCGGGAACATGAACGGGGCCCCGGTGTAGTACTTATGCGCCATCGCCGCAATGGTCGGCACTTTCGCCAGCATGCGCAACGCGGAAATATCCCGGTGTTCGGGATTATTGATGTCCAGCGAGTCGTGGTAAAAGGCCGACAGCGCACCCACCACGCCGACCATCACCGCCATCGGATGCGCGTCGCGGCGGAAGCCGGAGAAAAATCGCGTTATCTGATCGTGCACCATCGTATGAGATGTCACCTTGCGGTTGAATTCAGCCTTCTGTCTGGCATCGGGCAATTCGCCGTTCAGCAGCAGATAACATACCTCGAGGAAATCGGATTGCTCGGCCAGCTGCTCGATGGGATAACCGCGGTAATAAAGCAGGCCGGCATCACCGTCGATGAAGGTGATTTCCGATGTGCAACTGGCAGTCGAGAAGAATGCCGGGTCGTATGTGAATATGCCCAGTTTGCCGAGGTTATGTATATCGATCACATCCGGCCCGAGTGTGCCGGACATGATCGGCAGTTCGACACTGCGCCCGTCATCCATGGTAAGGGTTGCGATACGGTTCTTTTCCATTCTTCACGACTCCTAAAGGTTGTGGGGCATATTAGACTGCCCTGATTTTCTCCAGCAGCGCCTTGTGGGCTTCCTGCGTTGCTTCCTGCACCCCTCGCCCCGCTCTCCCCGCAATCATATCCCAGAGCGGGTTGTCAGGCATATCCAGCAATTCCTCGAATGCCCGCGCCTCATCTTCATTGAGCTGCGCGTAATGCTTATCTATAAAACGTCCCAGCACGATGTCCAGCTCCAGCAACCCGCGGCGGCAGCGCCAGCGCACTCTCTCAAGATTTTTCGGGGCGACATTCACACCATGCGCCTGACCATCAGATCCTTGATGTTGCCGATGGCCTCGGTCGGATTCAATTCCTTGGGGCACACATCCACACAATTCATGATGGTGTGGCAGCGGAACAACCGGTAAGGATCTTCAAGATCATCAAGACGCTCGCTGGTTGCCTGATCGCGCGTGTCGGCGATAAAACGATAAGCCTGCAGCAGGCCGGCCGGGCCGACGAATTTGTCCGGGTTCCACCAGAATGACGGGCATGCCGTCGTGCAGCAACCGCACAGGATGCATTCATACAAACCGTTCAGATGCGCGCGCTGCTCGGGCGATTGCAGGCGCTCGGTTTCAGGCGGGGGTTCGTTGTTGATCAGGTAGGGCTTGACGGAATGGTATTGCTTGAAAAACTGCGTCATGTCCACGATCAGGTCGCGTATCACCGGCAAACCCGGCAACGGCCGCAGTTCCACCGGCTCCTTCAGTGAAGACAGCGGCGTGATGCACGCCAGGCCGTTGCGTCCGTTGATATTCATCGCGTCCGAACCGCACACACCCTCGCGGCATGACTTGCGCAATGACAGGCTGTCGTCCTGTTGTTTGATCAGCAACAGTGCGTCGAGCAGCATCTTCCCCTGGGTGCTGTCGTCGAGCCTGATGTCCAGTTCATAGTCCTGCATGTACGGCGCAGTGTCCGTGTCCGGGTTGTAACGGTAAATACGAAACTTCATGAATGCTCCTTAGCCAGTACGGATAGCTGGTAACGGGTAGTTGGCGGCTGATTAGGCTACCCGCTACGTGCCACGAACTACCGGCTCAATAAACCCGCGCCTTGAGCGGAAACGATTCCACTGTAAGCGGTTTCAACCTTACCGGCTTGTAATCCAGCCGGTTGCCTTCCCGAAAATACAGGCTGTGTTTGAGCCAATTCACATCGTCGCGCTGCTGGAAGTCGTCGCGCGCATGGGCGCCGCGGCTCTCTTTGCGTGCAGCCGCCGAGATCATGGTCGCCTGTGCCACCTCGATCAGGTTGTCCAGCTCCAGCGCCTCTATGCGCGCGGTATTGAACACCCGGCTTTTATCCCGGATCCCGGTGTGTGCGACGCGCTCGGCGATCTGCTTGATCTGCTCAACGCCTTCCGCCAGCAGGCCCGGAAAGCGGAACACTCCGCAATGCTTCTGCATGGTCTTGCGCATCGCATCGCCGACTTCAGACACGCTCTCGCCGTTCTGCTGATTTTCCAGCCGGGCCAGACGCGCCAGCGGACGCTCGGCTGCATCGGCAGGCAGGGGTTTGGTATGGGGGTTGTTCTTGATGTCCTCAATGATCTGCCGGCCCGCTTCACGGCCGAACACAATCAGGTCGAGCAGCGAGTTGCAGCCTAGGCGGTTTGCGCCATGCACCGAAACACAGGCGCATTCGCCTACCGCATACAGGCCATGTACCACCTCATCCGGCCCGGTTTTGTAGGGTGCGACGACCTGACCGTGGTAATTGGTGGGAATGCCTCCCATCATGTAATGCGCGGTCGGAACGACCGGGATCGGGGCCTTGGCCGGATCGACATGGGCGAATTTCAGCGAAATTTCGCGTATCCCGGGCAGCCGCTGCCTGATCACATCATCGCCGAGATGATCCAGCTTGAGCATGATGTGGTCGCCATGCGGCCCGCAACCGCGCCCCTCGTTGATCTCAATCGTCATCGCGCGCGCCACCACATCGCGGCTGGCCAGGTCTTTCGCGTTCGGCGCGTACTTCGGCATGAAGCGTTCGCCATCCTTGTTGACCAGGTAACCGCCCTCGCCGCGCACCCCTTCGGTGATCAGCACCCCCGCGCCATACACGCCGGTGGGATGAAACTGGAAGAACTCCATGTCTTCCAGCGGAATCCCGGCGCGCGTCGCCATGCCCAGACCGTCGCCGGTATTGATGAAGGCATTGGTGCTGGACTGAAAGATGCGCCCGGCACCGCCGGTGGCGAACAGGGTTGCGCGCGCCTGAAAGATCATCGTCTCGCCGGTTTCGATCTCCAGTGCGGTCACGCCCAGCACATCGCCGTCCTGATCGCGGATCAGATCCAGAGCCATCCATTCGGTGAAGAAATGCGTATTGGCTTTCACGTTCTGCTGGTACAGCGTGTGCAGCAATGCATGACCGGTGCGGTCGGCCGCCGCGCACGCGCGATCCACCGGCGTCTTGCCATATTCCTGCATGTGGCCGCCGAACGGACGCTGATATATCTTGCCGCTGTCGGTGCGGTCGAACGGCATGCCGAAATGCTCCAGCTCGTACACCACCTCCGGTGCGGCGCGGCACATGAACTCGATGGCATCCTGGTCGCCAAGATAATCCGAGCCTTTCACTGTGTCGTACATATGCCAGTGCCAGTTGTCCTCCTTGATATTCCCCAGCGAGGCGGCGATGCCACCTTGTGCCGCCACGGTGTGGGAACGAGTCGGAAACACTTTGGACAACACCGCGACTTTCAGACCCGCATGTGCCAGCTGCAGCGCCGCGCGCATTCCGGAACCGCCCGCGCCGACCACCACCACGTCAAATGTCCTGTTAGCGATTGCCATTGTTAACCGAATCCTTTGAAATTTGTTTTTCGGGATGCAGCGCAAGGAACCGCGCAGCGAATGACGAAGACATATCAAACATGATAGGCAAGGAATGAGCGAGCACGCGACACCGCGATGCGCCCGACAAACAAATTTTCATCACATTCCCCACAGAATTTGCACCGACCAGATCGTATAAAGCAGCAGCGCCAGTATCACCAGCACATGAATAACCAGGCGCGCGCTGGCGGGTTTGACGTAATCCATCACAATGTCGCGTATGCCGACCCACGCGTGATAGAACAGGCCCAGCAAAAACAACAAGCTGAATGTGCGCACGGTCTGGCTGGAAAACAGTTCAGTCCAAACGTCATATCCCCGATAGGGTTGCATCAGCAGATAACCAACCATAGCCATGCAATACAGCGCCATCAGCACCGCCGTAATGCGCTGCATCAACCAGTCACGCAGGCCGTAGTGCGCGCCGACAACAACGCGATTCACCATAGCTTTATCCCCAGGAATATTGTCAACGCCAGACTCGCCACAATCACCACCTTGCTGCTGCTGCGTGCCTGGGCGAGATTGCGCACCAGGTGCAGATCGACCGCCAAATAGCGCAGCCCGGCGCAGAAATGATGCAGGGACGCCCAGAGCAGTCCGATCAACATGATCTTGATATACGGATTACCCAGGATTTCGACAAGTTGCGTGTAAGTTTCGATGGATTTCAGGCTGTACTGCAGCATCAGCAGCAGCAATGGAAGCGCACAGAACAACATCAAGCCACTGACGCGATGAAGAATGGATACGATACCGGGCAGCGGCAGTTTTATCAGGTGCAGCGCGAGGTGCTTGGGACGTTGCTTGTTCATTACTGATCGGCATAAAACAGACAGGCGTAATCCTACACCAATTTACCCAACAAAAAAGTGGTGGAATGATTATCATGTTGGTATTAAATATCTTTTAATTTCCCGGGAGAAAAGCATGAAGGCTCCAATCCGCATCACCATCACCGGCGCAGCAGGACAGATCGGCTATGCCACACTGTTCCGCATCGCCAACGGCGACATGCTTGGGCGCGAGCAACCTGTCATCCTGCAATTGCTGGATTTGCCGCAGGCGCAGCCAATATTGCGCGGTGTGATGATGGAACTTGAAGATTGCGCCTTTCCATTGTTGCAGCAGGTCATCATCACCGACAATCCCAAGGTGGCTTTCATGGATACCGAGATTGCGCTGTTGATCGGTGCCCGCCCGCGCAGCAAAGGCATGGAACGCAAGGATTTGATCGAGGCCAACGGTGCTATCTTCTCCGCACAGGGCAAGCTGCTCAACGAGCATGCCGCACGCCACGTCAAGGTGCTGGTGGTGGGCAACCCCGCCAACACCAACGCGCTGATCACGATGAAGAACGCCCCCGATCTGAATCCGAGCAATTTCACCGCAATGATGCGCCTGGATCACAACCGTGCCATAGCCCAAGTCGCACTCAAACTTTTCCAGCCTATCCGCGACATCAATAAAATGATCGTATGGGGCAATCATTCAGGCACCCAGTATCCCGACCTCGACCACGCCGAAATACGCGGCCGCATGGTGCGCGACATCCTGCCAGACCAGGATTGGGTGGAACGGGAATTCATACCCACCGTGCAAAAGCGCGGTGCGGCAGTCATCGAGGCGCGCGGATCATCGAGCGCGGCAAGTGCCGCCAATGCGGCCATCTCGCACATCCACGACTGGATGCTCAGCTCCCACCACAACGACTGGGTAACCATGAGCGTGCCGTCCGACGGCAGCTACGGCATACCTGAAGGCGTCATCTACGGTTTTCCGGTTACCTGCAAGCACGGCAATTACAGAATCGTACAGGGATTGCCGATCAGCGAACTGGGGCGTAATCACATGGAAGAGAGCTACCGCGAATTGACGGAAGAACGCGACCATGTGAAACACCTGCTTGGATAAACGAATGCGACCGTAACCCGTAATGGCCGCCCCGAAATATACCGCCCTGCTATTCATAACCCTGGTCTTGCCGGTAGCACTATCCGGATGCGGGAAACACGACACGCAGACGGACACCGCGCAGGAAGCCGGGCAATTGTGTGCTGCGCTAAAAGACGCCGGTTTCACCGGAAAATGCACGGTCAACAGTGTTAACAACACGCTTGGCATTGCAATAGACACCGACGATGTGAAGGCAATATATCTGTGCCCCGATATTGCGAACAGGATAAAACCATCGGCGATGAAACTTGCCGGCCAGTGGAAGCTGCAAATCCTTTCTCCTTATCGTGACGACAAACCGCTTGGCGATTGTGTTCTGCATTGACAAAAAATGAGGCGCATCCTTTCGTCGCCAGCGCCCGCTGTGCGATATATTCGCTTTCATTGAACAGGCACGTATTTAGCTCGCCGGCCCGATATCGGGTAAACTTGCCCTGTGTTTTCTGGGGCGACAACCGGCGCAATTTTCCATGAACGAAAAACTGTTATTCCTGCTGGATGGATATGAAGAGTGTTATCCGCTGAATGTTGAAGAACGGTATCCGCGCGTGATGGACACTATCACCGAGCTGTGGAATTCAAACGAGATTGACGCTTACTTCTCCGACCTGATGATCGACAACCGCGGCGGGACCCGGCAGGGATTTCCGCCCGAGGTGGCATCCGAAATCTTTGCGTTAAGCATGGCCCATGCAAACATACGCGACAAGAAAAAGAAAATGTCGGCCGGGGGCAATCCCTGGGAGAGCGTTGAAAATTCCAAGAAACTCGCCGTCCAGCAGCAAGGCTATGCCTACTCCCCAAGGGGTTTTACCCAGTCGGCCGAAAAGGGCGACCATAAAGCCGTTTTGCTATTTCTGAACTGCGGCGTGGATATCAATACACGCGATGAACAGGGCTGGACTCCGCTGATGATATCCACCTTCAATGGCAGGGAAGAAGTCGCAATTCTGCTGATTCGCCATGGTGCCGATGTCAACGCCAAGGATGCGGCCGGCTACGGGCCGCTGCACTGGGCCGCATTCAACGGTTACAGCGAAGTGGTGAAATTGCTCGTCGAAAAACGCGCTTTCGTGAACGCTGCCAGCAAACATGGCTTGACCCCGCTTCTGCAAGCGGCCACGCGCGGGCACCTCGTTACTGCCGGTCAACTGATAGCCGGGGGCGCGAATGTCAACCTGGCCAGCAACGACGGCTGGACGCCATTGCACAAGGCCGCCGCCAACGGCCATACCGAGGTAGTCAAATTGTTGCTTGCCAAGGGAGCCAACCCCGACTCGGAATACCAGGATGGCACAACACCCTTGAGCATAGCCGCCAAAAACAGGCACACGGCTATAGTGGCGCTGCTCACTGCCAGTAAGCAGGCAACAAAACCCAGGGCATAAATTTCAGGGCATAAAACCCCTGCAATAAATCCCCGGCATCCCGCCTGCACTCCCTTGATATTCGCCTGCCCGCCTCCAGATAGTACCCAGTGAATATCCCGAGGTTTGCCATGCAAAATATCCGGCCCGCGGCTGTTGCAGGCATGTTCTACCCCGCCGAACCCAGGCAGCTGGCGCATGACGTGCAACAGTTGCTGGTTAAGGCGCGCGCCGACACCCCACGCCTGCTTGATCTGGTGCCCAAGGCGCTGATCGTTCCGCACGCCGGTTACATTTATTCCGGCGCGATCGCCGCCACGGCTTATGCGTCACTCCAGAAGATTGCAGCCCGCATCCACCGCGTTGTGCTTCTCGGCCCGACCCATCGTGTCGCGGTTCGCGGCCTGGCTTTGTCCGGCGCGGATGCTTTCGACACGCCACTCGGCCGCGTGACGCTGGACGCTGCAGGCGCGCGTGCCATCGCCCACCTGCCGCAGGTCGGTGTCAGCGCACACGCGCACGCACTGGAACACTCGCTGGAAGTGCAACTGCCGTTCCTGCAAAGCATATTGACGGATTTCACGTTGCTGCCGTTGGCAGTCGGCATGGCCACTGCCGAAGAAGTCGCGGAGGTACTGGAGTCCGTGTGGGGCGGCGACGAAACGCTGATCGTGATCAGCTCCGACCTGTCCCACTATCTGCCCTACGCCACCGCTAAGCGCGTGGATCAGGCAACCGCGCAATCCATCCTGAATCTGCAGCAGCCGATTCCGCATGACCAGGCCTGCGGCGGCACGCCGATCAGCGGCCTGATCATCGCGGCGCAGAAGCACCGTCTCGCGCCTCATTTGCTCGATCTGCGAAACTCCGGTGACACAGCCGGGTCAGATGATCGGGTGGTGGGGTACGCGTCCTTCGCCTTCACCAGGGAGGAAAGCAATGTCCATTGAAAAAGGAGAAATTCTGTTGCCGATCGCGCGTGCCGCGATTGCGCGCGTATTGCAGGTACCCCGCACAGCAGATGAATCGGCACCGTGGCTTGCCGAGCATGGCGCGTGCTTCGTCACGCTGACGCAATCCGGCGAGCTGCGCGGCTGCATCGGATCTCTGCAGGCGCACCGTTCCCTGCTCGACGATGTCAAAGGCAACGCCGTGTCCGCCGCCTTGCACGATCCGCGTTTTACCCCGTTGAGCGCGGATGAGTTCGACATCACCACAATCGAGGTTTCGCTGCTCTCGGCTACCCAGGCCATGGTTGTCCGGGACGAGGCGGACGCACTGGCGCAATTGCGTCCCCAAGTGGATGGCATCGTGTTCGAGTACGGGCAATATCGCAGCACTTTCCTGCCGCAGGTGTGGGAGAACCTCGCACGACCCCGCGATTTTCTTGCAATGCTCAGACGCAAGGCCGGGCTGCCCGACGATTTCTGGGCCGCAGAGGTAAAACTGTCGCGCTACACCGTGACCAAATGGAGCGAGTCCGAAAAGCATATCGCGGGGGACCCGAAGGAATACCAGAATGGATGAGCCGATCAGCATCGCCGAACGCTATCCTGCAAAATACTGGCACAGGCTGGATGACGGGCGCATCCAGTGCGACCTGTGCCCGCGCGACTGCAAGCTTCACGAAGGCCAGCGCGGCGCATGCTTCGTGCGCGGCCGCGTTGATGATGCGATGGTGCTGACCACCTATGGCCGCTCTTCGGGTTTCTGCGTCGATCCGATCGAGAAGAAACCGCTCAACCATTTTTATCCCGGCAGCAGCATCCTGTCGTTCGGCACGGCGGGCTGCAACCTGGCCTGCAAATTCTGCCAGAACTGGGATATTTCCAAATCGCGCAGCTTCGACAAGCTCGCCGACCAGGCCACGCCGGAAGCCATCGCGCACACCGCCGAACGGCTAGGTTGCAAGAGCGTCGCGTTTACCTACAACGACCCGGTGATCTTCGCCGAATACGCGATGGACGTGGCCGATGCCTGTCACGAGCGCGGCATCAAGGCGGTGGCGGTCACCGCGGGCTACATGCACGACCAGCCGCGCCGCGATTTCTACGCGAAGATGGATGCCGCCAACGTCGACCTGAAAGCCTTCACCGACGAGTTCTATGTCAAACAGACCGGCTCGCACCTGCAACCGGTGCTGGACACGCTGAAATATCTGCGCCACGAAACCGGTGTGTGGCTGGAGATCACCACGCTGCTGATTCCCGGCCTCAACGATACAGCGCACGAGATCGGCAGGATGAGCGAATGGATCGCAAAAGAACTCGGCGTCGACGTGCCGCTGCACTTCACCGCATTCCATCCCGACTACAAGATGACCGGCATCCCCGCGACCCCGGCGAAAACGCTGACCGGCGCCCGGCAGATCGCCCATTCCGCCGGACTGCAGCATGTGTATACCGGCAACGTGCACGATGTAAGCGGAGGCACCACGCACTGTCCGGCGTGCCGGCATCCATTGATCGTGCGCGACTGGCACGCGATCCGCGACTACACGCTGGACGCGCAGGGTAATTGTCCGCACTGCGGCGCGACACTGGCCGGACATTTTGAACAGTTCGTCAAGCAGTTCGGACGGCAACGCATTCCAATTGTGATGGCAGGATCGACATGAGCACCGTGCATATTCCGGCGGGCAACGTCGAACTCGATGGCGAACTGCTGTTCCCGCCGTGCGCAAAGGGTGTGGCGGTGTTCGCCCAGTATCTGTAGCAGAATGCGGTATTGCCGTTCGCGGCGAGGTATCGAACCATAACCGGCGCAGAAAGACAATTCGCGCCGAATCACCGGAGATCTACAGATTGCCGCACATCCTAAGCTTCCCGCCGGTCGAGAATCCCGGCGCAACCATCCTGATCCTCGGCAGCATGCCGGGCAAGGAATCGCTGCGGGCAAGACAATATTATGCGCATCCACGCAACGCCTTCTGGACCATCATGGGCGACCTGTTCGGAGCAGCGCCGGCTTTGCCGTATGAAGCGCGAATTCAAATGCTGAAATCCGCCGGCATCGCACTCTGGGATGTACTCGCCTCATGCACCCGGCACACCAGCATGGATGCCGATATCGAGGCAGACTCGATCCGGGTCAACGATTTTGTGTCGTTCTTCGGGAGACACCCGGGCATCACGCGGGTTTTTTTCAACGGCGCTCTGGCTGAATCCATCTTCTGCAAGCATGTGCAAGCTTGTCTCGAACCGCGGCTGCCGGATTGCCGACGCCTGCCGTCGACCAGCCCTGCCTATGCATCCATGCGGTACGAGCATAAACTGGGCGCGTGGGAAGCGGTCCTGGAAGCATCCCCGCCCGGGATCAGACAAGCCCGGGAAGCAACGCTCACGACACCAGTATTTTTCCGCTCGCCGCGTCAACCAAAACCTTTTTGATCGTATCCCCCCGCTTGATTTCGACCAGATAGGCGGAAATATCCGGCTTGCTCCCGGCCTGATTGCCGGACCAGCTCCCGTCAGCCCCAATTTCCGAGTAGGTTCTCACCAAAACAGCTCTTTCCCTGGAAAAAAGCTCGGCCTCGATTTCGCGTTTCCCATCGACAAAACCCATCGTCGCGGTCAAGGCGATGATCCCCGCGGCTCCCGGCAATATCCTAAATTTGCTCATGGTTTCTCCTGAATTAAATCTGTTCGTCAATTTTGATTTGCCCGGCGGGCAATCAAACCGGCAATATTCTGGCCTGCGCCACAGAACTGCAGGGACGCTCCGCTGCAGTGCATCCTTGCAAACATCAATGCGCTTGTTTGGCCATCGATGTGATGCGCGGATAAGATGGCGCTCCTGGATCAAAGTTCTGTTAATAAAATTTCATCAAGTGAAGCGGCATCGCCTTGCAATGCAAACGCCCGGCCGAATTGCGACCCGGTCAAATCATAACCGCGGCAGGTTACATGAATATTAATTTGCGTCGGTCCGGCGGAAGAGGCCGCATGTTCAATGCGGCAGGATGGCAGGGAAAGGCTAGTTTGAGCCCGACTTGAGCAGCCCGATCACTTCCTGGTCGCTCACCTGAGGAAAGGATTGGTAGAACTGCCCCACAGCATAAAACACTTCCGGTGCGCCCAGGCACACCACCTGATCGGCATAGGGTTCCACTTTCGCCAGCGTATCGGGAGGGGCAACCGGGACTGCACAGATCAGTTTTTTCGGGGATTTTGCGCGCAACGCGTGCAGCGCGGCGATCATCGTGGACCCTGTGGCCAGCCCATCGTCCACGACAATGACGATGCGCCCCGATGGATTGTGCGGCGGGCGTATCGGCGTATAGCTGGCGCGCCGCTCGCGCATCAATTTGAGTTGCACCTGCTTTTCTGCTTCGATGTATTGCGAACTGCCACCCACCTGCCCGGCATAGTCGCCAAGATAGGTCCATCCGGTCTCGTCCACCGAACCGATCGCGAATTCCGGATTGCCCGGCGCGCGAAGTTTTCGTACCAGCACCACGTCCACTTCTCCGCCCAGCTCGTTGGCGATGATCTTCGCCATAGTCACCGCTCCGCGCGGGATCGCCAGCACCAGCGGGTTTTGTCCTCGATATTGCGCAAGTGCTTCTGCCAGCCGGCGCGCCGCATCGTCACGATCAAGAAATACCAAGATGACCTCCTGCTGATATCCATATTCATATTATCAAGCTTGGCATGAATTCGGAAACATCAAGTAAAACATTGTGCATGGGTGCATGATACTGACCAAACAGGGATCGGGTAACGGTCGATTTATGCGCTTCTTACGGCGCTCTGCAGTCACCTTCCGATACTCAAGTCGCACATTATCGCTTGGCAAAACATTCGGTCCAATGTATAAAAGGTTACGATTGGATAAGTTGATCCCTGGCTCCCTAATTGTTCGTAACGGTCAACATCAACCCGTGAAAGATTGCATGAATGAGAACACTGACCAAGCATCAATGAAGCGACTGCTGGTTGCGCAACTGAATGAATTGTCCGTGCGGGAGAGTACGTCGATCTATATAGCCGGCATCGCGATACTGACAGTCGCTTGGGCGCATCTTGAAACAGTGCCCATGACCAATATCCTTGTTTGGCTTACCTGCATGGTCGTGATCATGCTGGCTCGCCTCAAGACACTCCGGAAGAACCATACTTCCGGCGATCGCTACGAAGCGCTCGTTCATTGGCGCAATTGGCGCGTCATTCTCAATGTCTTTTACGGTGCCGGATGGGGCGCAATGATGTTCCTGCTGAACACGCGGCAATTGGACTTCCTGCTCATCTTCAAATTTGCCACGATAACCGCCGTTTTGGGTGTCACCATGAATATCATGAGTGTATCGCTGCCAACCTATATCGGTTTTATCATCCCGCTCATCCTGTCACTGCTCGCTTATATCGTTTCCGGTGAGCTATATTTGCGTAGTCAGGCCGAAGTGACATTTGTTGTCGGGGTGGTCGTATATGCTGCCTTGCTAACGATCACGGCGAAGAGGATGTACAAAATCTCCAATGTCGCTTTCGAGCAAGGTTTTGAGCGGAATATAGCCCTGAAAGATACGCGCGAAAGTCATCGACGCGAACTTGCCTTGCGCGAACAATTGGCAGTGCAGGCTCAGCATGACGAATTGACGGGGATGTTCAACCGTCGTCACATGTCACAAGAACTTGAACGCCAAAGCATGGCACTGCACCGGTGCAATACGATCTTTTCGGTCATGCTGATCGACCTGGACCATTTCAAGGAAGTCAACGACACACTGGGGCATTTGATCGGGGATCAGGTGCTGATAGGCTTGTCTGCTCTCGTATCGAACAATCTGCGCGAGATCGATATATTCGGACGCTGGGGCGGTGAGGAGTTTCTTTGCCTGCTGCCAAATACCAACCGGAACGAGGCAATGATATGCGCGGAGCGATTGCGCAACGGCATTGAACATGCCCGTCTTGTCGGCAGTCATCCAGATCTTGCTGTGACAGCTTCCTTCGGCTTGCTGACCTGCAGCGAGAAATTGGAAATTGGCAAACTCTTGAATCTAGTCGATATAGCCTTGTATGAAGCCAAGTCAGTCGGAAGAAACCGGATAATTTGCTCGGAACCCTTCTGACAGGCCAGTCATCCAAAATGTAAAGTGGCTACGCCCCGCCCTTCCGTTGCCTTCTTGCCTCGAACAGGCAGATACCGGCACTCACCGATACATTCAGGCTTTCCACGCTGCCCAGCATAGGGATGCGCACCAGTTCGTCGCAGGTTTCGCGGGTCAACCGGCGCAGGCCCTCTCCTTCCGCGCCCAGCACCCACGCAAGTGCGCCCCTGTGCTTGAAGCCGTTCAGATCCTGTTCGGCCTCGCCTGCCGCGCCGACTACCCAGATGTCGCGCTGCTGCAGCTCCCGCAGAGTGCGCGCAAGATTGGTGACGGTGATGTATGGGACAGTTTCCGCCGCGCCACAGGCCACCTTCTCGACTGTCGCGGTGATGCCAACCGCGCGGTCCTTCGGCGCGATCACAGCGTGCACGCCGAACGCATCGGCGCTGCGCAGACAGGCACCCAGATTGTGCGGATCCTGCACGCCATCCAGCACCAGCAGCAAGGGCGGCTCATTGAGCGTATCCAGCACGTCCTCCAGATGCTGCACCCGCTGTGCCGCATCGACGCGCGCCGCAACGCCCTGATGGCGCGCATTGCCCGCCATGCCGTCCAGGCGCGCTGCTTCTATCGGGATAACCCGCACGCCGCTGGTTTCGGCGAGCTTGATCAAGTCGCGCATGCGCGGATCCTGGCGCTGCGCCTGCAGATAAACTTCGAGCACACCGTCCGGATTCTGGCGAATGCGCGAGGTCACGGCATGAAAGCCGTAGATCAGCCGCAAATCAGCCATGGCGCTTTTTTTCCCTGGTCTTGCCCTTGGCTGTGGTTTTTCCAGCCTTGCTTGAACGTCCTTTAGCTTCGTCCCGATGCCCGGCATCCCCGTGTCCGGAGGCATCGATCAGCTCATGCAACACGAAGTCGATCTTGGTGCTTTCCATGTCCACCTTCACGACGCGCACTTGCACGCGGTCGCCAAGACGATAACGCTGGCCTGTACGCTCGCCGAGCAATTGATGTTTGGCGGGATCGAACTGGAAATAATCCTTGCCAAGCTCGGAGATGTGCACCAGCCCTTCGACATACAGGTCGTCCAGCGACACGAACATGCCAAAGCTGGTGACCGACGAAACCGTGCCGGTGAACACGCTGCCCAAATGGTCGCGCATGTAAAAGCATTTAAGCCAAGCCTCGACATCGCGCGTCGCATCGTCGGCGCGGCGCTCGGTCATCGAGCAATGCACCCCCAGCTCGGCCCATTTCTGCGCAGGTGTGTATTTCTTTCCCTGCAATACGGCCTTGATGGCGCGATGCACCAGCAGGTCGGGGTAGCGGCGTATCGGCGAGGTGAAATGAGTGTATGCGTCGTAGCCCAGACCGAAGTGCCCGATGTTTTCCGGCTCATACTTGGCCTGGCGCAAGGAACGCAGCATCACGGTTTGCAGTAAACCGGCATCGGGGCGGCCTTTGATGCGCTTGAGCAGTTTGGAGTAATCGGCTGCCTGCGGATCGTCTTCACCGGTCAGTTGCAAACCGAATTCTTTCATGAATTCGCGCAACGCTTCGAGTTTTTCCGGTGTGGGTCCCTGGTGGATGCGGTACAGCACGGTGTGCCCGTTTTCGTGCAGGTAACCGGCCGCGCAGACGTTGGCCGCCAGCATGCATTCCTCGATCAGCTTGTGCGCGTCGTTGCGCACCACCGGCACGATCTTTTCGATCTTGCCCTGGTCGGTAAAGATCATCTGCGTCTCGACCGTCTCGAAATCGATCGCGCCGCGCTTTTCGCGCGCTTTTAACAGCTTTTGGAACAACTGATAGAGGTTTTGCAGGTGCGGCACGATAGCCGCGTTGCTCCTGGCCAGATCACCGTCCGGTTCGGCGAGCATTTCCGCGACCTGGGTATAGGTCAGCCGCGCCTGGGAATGCATCACCGATGGATAGAAGCGGTATTTCTCGATATCACCGCTGCTGTTGATATGCATGTCGCACACCATGCACAAACGGTCCACGTGCGGATTCAGCGAGCACAGGCCGTTGGACAATTCTTCCGGCAGCATCGGGATCACCCTGCGCGGGAAATATACGGAGTTGCCGCGCAGGATCGCCTCGCGATCAAGCGCGTCACCGGTCTGCACATAGTGGCTGACATCGGCAATCGCCACCACCAGCCGGTAGCCGCCCTTTTCCGGCGCGCAATACACCGCATCGTCGAAATCGCGCGCGGTCTCGCCGTCTATCGTGACCAGCGGCAGGCTGCGTATATCCTCACGTCCCGCCCAATCGGCTGCGGCAACTGTTGGAGAGATCGCCTTGGCCTGACGTTCGGCATCCTTGGGAAACTCGTACGGCAGGTCGTGCTTGCGCAACGCGATCTCGATCTCCATGCCCGGATCGGCATAGTTGCCCAAAACTTCGACGATGCGGCCTATCGGCTGCGCGTGTTTGTCGGGATGCTGCATGATCTCCAGTATCACCACCTGCCCTACCTTGGCCGCACCCGACTGGCCGGGGGCGACCAGTATGTCCTGGGTGATGCGGCGGTTCTCCGCCACCACGAACTGGATGCCATGTTCCTCGTACAATCGGCCGACCACACGGTTATTGGCGCGTTCCAGCACTTCGACGATCTTCCCCTCGGGACGCCCGCGCCGGTCCACGCCGCTCTGACGCACCATCACCACGTCGCCGTGCAGCACCTGGTGCATTTCCTTCTCGCTGAGGAACATGTCGGGGCTGCCGTCCTCCGGGATCAGGAAGCCGAAACCATCCGGATGGCCCTGCACCTTGCCCTTGACCAGATCGAGCTTGTCGACCACGCAGATGTCACGTTTTCGGTTGCGCATGATCTGCCCGTCGCGCTCCATTGCCCGCAAACGGCGCGAAAACAGGTCTTCTTCGTCCTTGTTGATCTGCAACATTCCCAGCAGCTCTTCATCAGCTACAGGCGCACCTTGCTCGGTAAGTATCTGCAAAATAAATTCGCGGCTGGGCAGCGGTTGCTCGTATTGCTCGCGTTCGCGTTCCAGAAACGGGTCTTGCAGACGTATATTCTTTTTATTTTTCATTGACAATGTATCCTTTAACAATTAAATTGCGCGCCTTCAGCAAATCTAAGCCCAGATGGCGGAATTGGTAGACGCGCACGGTTCAGGTCCGTGTGCCGCAAGGTGTGGAGGTTCGAGTCCTCTTCTGGGCACCAGTACAAAATATGGCTCGCGCAAGCGGGCCATTTTTTTGTGCCCGGAACAGCGAAGCTCCTGCCCCGGGCACCAGTTCAAATCTCAAACGCTCAAACAAGAACGAAGTGCGAACCATGCACCGCGTTCCTTGTGTAGCCCAACATATTCATCACGCTATTCGAATGGATGGCGCAGCACAATGGTCTCATCCCGGTCCGGCCCGGTCGAAACCATGTCGACCGGCACGCCGCATACTTCCGCGATGCGTTCCAAGTAGTTGCGCGCGGCCTTGGGCAGTTCTTCATAGTGCTGCACGCCCAGGGTGCTTTCACGCCAGCCCGGCATTTCTTCATAAACCGCCTGACAATCCGCCAGCGCATCCGCACCAGCCGGCAAAATATCACTGTCCACACCGTTGATGCGGTAGCCCACAGCAAGGCACACGGTTTCCATGCCATCCATCACGTCCAGTTTGGTTACGCACAGTCCGGACACGCCGTTAATCTGGATCGAGCGCTTCAGTGCCGCCGCATCGAACCAGCCGCATCGGCGCGCACGTCCGGTGGTGGCGCCGAATTCATGGCCGCGCCTGGCCAGGCCCTCTCCGATAGGGTCGCGCTTGTCCACCGCGTCGTACAGCTCGGTCGGGAACGGGCCGGAACCGACGCGGGTGGTGTAAGCCTTGGTGATGCCCAGCACATAGTGCAGCATCTGCGGCCCCACGCCCGCCCCGGCACAGGCCGCGCCGGCGATGCAATTGCTCGAGGTGACGAACGGATAGGTGCCGTGATCGATGTCCAGCAATGCGCCCTGCGCGCCTTCGAACAACAGGCTGTTGCCGGCCTGGTTGGCATCATACAGGGCGCGCGGCACGTCCATCACCAGCGGCTTGATGCGCGCAGCCAGCGCCAGCGTATCGTCCAGGGTCTTCTGAAAATCCACCGTTTCGACATGGAAGTAATTCTTCAGCACGAAGTTGTGGTAGTCCAGCACCTCGCCCAGCTTGGCGGCGAAGCGTTCACGGTAAAAAATATCCTGCAGGCGTATCGCGCGGCGCGCCACCTTGTCCTCATAAGCCGGTCCGATGCCGCGCCCGGTGGTACCGATCTTCGCATCGCCTTTTGCCAGCTCGCGCGCTTTGTCGATCGCCTCGTGGTAGGGCAGAATCAACGGGCAGGCTTCGGATATTTTCAGGCGGTTATAGACATCGATCCCGGCCTGTTGCAGCTCGTCCATTTCCTTGATCAATGCGGAAGGCGACAGCACCACGCCGTTGCCGATGTAGCACATCACATGTTCGCGCAGGATGCCGGAGGGGATCAGGTGCAGCACGGTCTTCTTGCCCGCTATCACCAGGGTATGCCCGGCATTGTGCCCGCCCTGGAATCGCACCACCCCCTGCGCATGATCGGTCAGCCAGTCGACGATCTTGCCCTTGCCTTCATCACCCCACTGGGTGCCGATAACCACTACATTCTTAGCCATTGCCAAACTTTCGAGTTTTAGAAATCAACAGTTTCAATTATCAAAGCGCAACGATCTGCCAAGCACCGTTGCGCAAAACCAGCTCGCGGTCGCACTGCAACTCCCTGCGCAGGCTTGCGTCACCGAGCAGGTCGACGACGACAATTTCCCCGGCATCACGCAGTTGCGCAATCTGGTCGCGCAAAGTTGCATCGTCGAGGTAAGGCGCACAAATGCCCATTCTGGCTGTTCGATGCGGCAGCAAACTGTACAACTGCCGCAGGTCCATGCTGAATCCGGTGGCTGCGCGCGCGCGTCCGAAGCTCTTGCCCAGGCCGTCGTAGCGCCCGCCCAGCGCGATCGCATCGTGGCTGCCTGCGTGGTAGGCGGCAAACACCATGCCGTTGTGATAGTGGTATCCGCGCAAGTCGGCGAGGTCTATGCCCACGCCGGCCACCAGCGGTTGCAAACTGCCCGAGATGCTTTGCAGGTCATCCAGAGCCGCACGAATCCCGGGGTAATCCGGCAACAGCCTGCGGGCTTTCTCCAGCACGCCGGCACAATTGCCATACAGCGACGGCAACGCAAGCAGGGCATCGCGCAAGGCTGCATCCAGCGATGCCGTCAGCGCTTGCAAAGCAGTGCCGTCCTTGTTTTGCAGCGCGACAAATAATTCGTTCTCGATATTCCGGTCCAATTTGGCATGGTTCACCAGCGCGCGAAACACACCCACATGGCCAAGGTCGAGATGCACGCCTTCGATGCCCAGCAAAGCCAGGGATTGCAGCATCAATTGCTGGATTTCCAGATCGCTCTCGAGCCCGCGATGCCCGTACAATTCGGCACCGATTTGCAGCAATTCGCGGGTCCGCGTCAGTCCCGCCGGTTGGGTATGCAGCACGCTGCCCGCGTAACACAGGCGCACCACGCCTTGACGGTTCAGCAAATGCGCGTCTATGCGTGCCACTTGCGGCGTGATGTCAGCGCGCAATGCCAGGGTGCGCCCGCTCAGCTGGTCGACCAGCTTGAAGCTGCGCAAATCCCTGTCATCACCGCCGTCAAGCAACAATGATTCGGCATATTCCAGCAGCGGCGGAGCCACCAATTGATAGCCGGACTTTCGCAGCAAGTCGAGGAACTGGGCGCGCATCTGTTCGATACGCAGCGCCTCGTCCGGCAACATGTCCTGGATGTATTCTGGGAGCAGCCAGTTTTGCATTATTTGATCCAATACAACATCAGCAGGCCGGCCAGCATCGAGGTAAGCCCGATAAAGCGCAATTGCCCGTCTGTCAGTGCCACCAGCTTGCGAAAGGTCTCACGCCACACTTCGGGCAGCAGAAAGGGCAACAAACCTTCCACCACCATCATCATCGCAAGTCCAAGCAGCCAGTATTGCAGCACTACTTGCCGCCCATACCGGGATTCTTCATGTATTTGAAGAAGACCGAGCTCGGGTCCAGCACCATCACATCGCCCTTGTTCTTGAAGCTTTGCTTGTAGGCCTCAAGACTGCGATAGAACGCATAGAACTCAGGGTTCCGGCCAAATGCTGCCGCATACAGCACAGAAGCTCTGGCATCGCCTTCACCCTTGATGCGCTGCGCATCGCGGTAGGCGCCCGCCAGGATAACCTGGCGCTGCCGGTCGGCATCGGCGCGGATCTTCTCGCTCTCGGCAAATCCGGTTGCGCGCAGCTCGTTGGCGACGCGTTTTCGCTCGGCCTCCATGCGCCGGTATACCGAATCGCTGATCTCGGGCGGGAAGTCGACGCGCTTGAGGCGCACGTCCAGCACCTGCACGCCTATCTTGCTGGCATCCGCCTCGGTTTTCTGCAGCACCGCCTGCATGATCTGGTCGCGCTCGCCGGAAATGACATCATGAATGCTGCGCTTGCCGAATTCCTCGCGCATGCTGGAATTGATCGTCTGCATCAGGCGTGTCCTCGCGCGCATTTCATCGCCGCCGACGCTGACATAGTATTGCTTGACGTCCGCGATGCGCCACTTGACGAAAGAATCCACCATCACGTTTTTCTTTTCAGCCGTGATGTAGCGCTCCGGCTCCCCGGTATCCAGAGTAAGAAGGCGCGAATCAAAGAATCGCACGTTCTGCATCAGCGGCACCTTGAAGTACAAACCGGGGGCAGTTTTTACACTGATCATTTCCCCCAGCTGAAACACGATGGCAGTCTGGCGCTGGTCGACCACGAACATGCTCAGGCTGGCAATTACCAGCACAACCACTGCGCCGACCAGGATGTTAGCTGTATTGATCTTCATTATCTTGTCTCCCGATCGCGGCCAAGCAGGGACTCGCGCGCGCTCTGTGCAGCTGTATTATCACTTCCCTGGGTTGTCGCCGGTGCGACATCGGTCTTGGCTGCGGGCTGCGCTTCGGTTGAAACTGCAGCACCTGCACGAGTGGCTTCCATCAACTTGTCCAGGGGCAGATAAAGCAGGCTGTTGCCGTTCTTTTGATCTATCAACACCTTGCTGACATTGCCCAGCATTTGCTGCATCATGTCCAGATACATGCGTTCGCGCGTGACAGCAGGCGCCTTCTGGTACTCCACCAGTATCTGCTTGAAGCGGCTGGCATCACCTTCTGCGTTTGCGATCACACTCTGGTGATATCCCTGCGCTTCCTGCATCAAACGCGCTGCCGCGCCGCTTGCGCGCGGTATCACGTCATTGGCATATGCCTGCCCCTCGTTTTTCTGGCGCTCGCGATCCTGCCCGGCCTTCACCGCATCATCAAAGGATGCCTGCACCTGTTCCGGCGGCTGAGCATTCTGCATCGTGACCTTGCTGATCAGGATGCCGGACTTGTAGCGGTCAAGAATGGCTTGCATCAGCTTGGTGGTCTCCGCCGTCACCTGCTCGCGCCCTTCATACAGTACAAAATCCATCTTGTTCTTGCCGACCACCTCGCGTATTGCCGCTTCGGCCACCTGGTGTACATTTTCATCCGGAGCGCGATTGTTGAACAGGTACGCCGCAGGATCGCTCACGAAGTACTGCACTGCAAACTGGATGTCGATGATGTTTTCATCGTCGGTCAGCATCAGCGATTCATTCAGTATCTTGTTTTTGACGTTGTCGCGATATCCGATCTCAACGGTCCGGACCTGACTCACATTGACGATTTCGACGGTCTCGACCGGAAAAGGCAAATGCCAATGGGGGCCCGGCTGGGTAATCTCCACGTTCTTGCCAAAGCGCAGCACCGCGCCGCGCTGGCCCGCATCGACGATGTAAAATCCGCTGCCGATCCAGATCAGGGCAATGATCGCAACGATCAAGCCGATGCCGGGCCCGAAGCCCTGTGCGGGCGCACCGCCGTCGGGTTTGCCGGCACCGCCTTTGCCGCCCCCCATCAATGCCGTTAGCTTTTGATTGAGTTTTCGCAACAGTGCTTCCAGGTCCGGAGGACCGCCGTTGCCATTCTTGTTACCCCATTGCGGATCATTCAATCCCATAATTCGTCACTCGCTTGATTAGTTTGATTCTCTTTTGCAGCGGCGGCTTGGCGGGCAGTTTTGGCTTCTGTCAATGCCAGCCGCAAACCTTCCATACCAGCACCGCTTTGGGCACTCAGAAAAACGCGGCAGATTCTACCATATTCATCCCGCTCCACACCGGCCGGCACATCCCCCATGTCGATCTTGTTGAACACCATGACCTGAGGAATCTCCGCGGCATCAATCTCGGCCAGCACTTTATTGACTTCGGCGATCTGATCGTCGTGGTTTGGGTTGCTGGAATCCACCACATGCAGCAACAAATCGGCCTGGATCGTTTCCTCCAGCGTGCTGCGAAAAGCTGCAACCAGCGAATGCGGCAGATGGCGGATGAACCCCACCGTGTCAGACAGCACGATTTCACCAGAATCCTCAGTAAACATGCGGCGCGAGGTAGTATCGAGGGTGGCGAACAACTGGTCCGCGACATACACGTTGGCGCGGGTCAGCCTGTTGAACAGTGTCGACTTGCCGGCATTGGTATAGCCGACAATGGATGCCGACAGCACATCATGGCGGTTGCGCGCACGCCGCCGCACTTCGCGCTGGCGCGTGAGTTGTTCCAGACGTTCTTTCAACAAATGAACGCGCTTGTCGAGTTTGCGCCTGTCCAGTTCCAGCCTGGTTTCGCCGGGGCCGCGCGCCCCCACCGCATGTTTCTGCTGCCCCATGTCCTGGTTCATGCCCACCAGGCGTGTGGCCAGATACTTGAGTTGTGCAATCTCGACCTGAACCTTGCCTTCATGGCTTTGTGCGCGCTGCGCGAAGATGTCCAGGATCAACATAGTGCGGTCGATCACGCGCGTGTTCAGTTTGGCAGTCAGGTTGCGCATCTGCGCGGGGGAAAGGTCATGATTAAAAATCACCAGCGGTGCTTCCAATCGTTCCACCAGCTCGGCGATTTCCTGCACCTTGCCACTGCCCGCAAACAGTGCCGCATCAGGACGCTGCCGCCTGGCTTCAACGATAGCCAAAACACGCACGCCAGCGGTCTCTGCCAGCAAGCGCAATTCTTGCAAACTTTCACTGTGATCGCTATTGCCGAAATCGATGCTGACCAGAACCGCGGCCTCAGGACCGGCGGAAGACTGCTGCATTACTCGGCAGCGTCGTGGGGAAGGCTGACTGAGCGTGCCGGAACGATAGTCGAAATGGCGTGCTTATAGACCATCTGTGTGATCGTGTTCTTCAGCAAAATCACATACTGATCGAACGACTCGACCTGGCCTTGCAGCTTGATGCCGTTCACCAGATAAATGGCGACCTGCACATGTTCCTTGCGCAGGGCATTGAGAAACGGGTCTTGCAGTTGTTGGCTTTTTTCACTCATGTTATTGCTCTTATTGGTTGGGAAATGGGTTGTACTTTACTGGATTCCGGCGTGACTGTGAACCTATTATTAAGCGGAAGCACCGTAATTGCCCGAAAACCCCCGGGATGGTGTCCATACCGGCATCGCCTGATTCAATCCAGCCGTGGCTTGATACCGCGAATGTCGCTGAAAGAAACCACAGCCAATATCCTGTTTTCAGCGTTGGTTACGGGAATGGCCCGAAAGCTGTAGCGATCGAACATATCCACAGCATCTCTCAATGTGTCATCCGGGCTCAAGTTGATAACATTGTCGGTCATCACTTCTCCGATCGACTGGTCCGGTTCGGCAGCGATCAATTCGCGCAAATCGACAACCCCCTTCAGGATGTCCTGTTCGTCGGTGATATAGACATACATGATCACATCCATGTCCCGTGCGACTCCCCGAAAATCCGTCATGACCTCACTGACTTTTGTGGACTCGGGCATTTTCATGAATTTCTGGGTCGAAAAAAGCAGGATGTTTTCATCATGCTGCTCAATGATTTTCTGCACCTTGGCCGCGCTGTCCTTGTTCATCATCTGCAACAACTCGTCTGCCTCGGTGGTTGGCAGCACTGCCAGAATGACAGCCGCCTGCGCCGGGCTCATCGCGTTGATCAACTGGGCTGCATGGCTTTTTTCTATCGAATGGATCAGATCACGCTGAACCCGTGGCTCCACTTCTTCCAGGGTATCGGAAGCATGCTCCGGCGCAAGCGCCTTGAATATGGCCAGCCTCTGGTCGCCATCCAGCTCCTCCAGGATGTCTGCCAGATCGACCGGATGAATATCGCTGATGTTTTCCTTGAGCACCTTGAGTTTGACGTGCCCCTTGAAGGTATCGATCTTCTCCGGCAACTGCTGGACATACATCCAGGAAACTGTCGTCTCCTGGCTTTGCTTTGATATCCAGTCGGCGATTTTCTTCAGCCCCATCCGGCGCAGCAGGCGCCGCCTGCTGAAATCGACTTCGCTGACGTAAAGTTTCCCCCCCTGAAAATTGAGGCTGATGTCATAAACAACCTCGACTTCGTGATCGTCCATATCCAGTATCTTCTTGTCGAGTATGTGCGCGCGAAGCAGGATTGCCCCCTCGGGAGGCGAGCGCTCATACCCGGCCGGATCGCTTGCGTCAAACACGATTTCGGTATTTGAAATCATCGTCAATTTGTCCCACGGCAGCAACAGGGAAGGATAGCCGAACGGGCGATCGACGACGAAGTGGCTAACCTCGGGAAGCTTCCCCGTTTCAATGATCACCATATCGCTCAAACGGCCGACCCGCTGGGTTTTCAGATAGACCTTGCGGCCGATAATTTCACTGAGAAAGAACTTGTGTTCGAGAACGATGGCCATGTGCGATTCCTCAGTTCACGATAACAACGAATTTATAAAGGATCAGGCCCACCAGTACAAAAAGGTAAATCCGCAGGGCCATCAGGGAAAACTTTACCCAGAACGACATCTCGATATGCGGTTTGCTGTAGCGATGGTTGATTTCCCGGATTTTTGCGGCAAAACTGCGCAGGCTCGATAACATATCGGTTTCTCCGGTTACTTGAACAGATCGGGGAACATCACGCTGATCCCGTACAGCGTGGACAGAATCACGATGGAAATGACGATAAACCCGCCGATCAGATTCTGGCTCAAGGTATTGCTGTATTCGCCCATGTGTTTTTTGTCATTCAGCAGCAGAATCAGGAATACCAGGGCGGCAGGCAACAGCGTCACGGCAATCACCTGAACGAACAGCGTGATCAATACCAGCGGCGCTCCCGGGATCAGCACCACCAGACCCGCAGTGACGAGGGTAAAGAAGTAGCTGGCATAGAACCAGGGCGCCTCCTTGATTTTTGTGTTCAGGGTATGCGCCCAGCCGAAGATTTCGCCAAAGGCCCATGAGCTTGCCAGCGAGATGCAGATTGCGCCCAGCAAACCGGCGTCAAACAGGCCTATGGCCATGAACGCTCCGACATAGTGGTTGGTATGCATCAGCTGTGTGGCAGCCTGGGATGCGTCGTCGATACTGACGCCTTTCAAAACGGTGCCGGTGACAATGACGATGAAGATTGCAACCACGACCGTCAATACCGCGCCCAGCAAAGTATCGAATTTCCCCCAGGGTATATCCTTCTCCTGCATCCCTTTGTCGACCACGGCACTCTGCTGGAAGAACAGCATCCAGGGCGCGATGGTGGTGCCGATGTTGGCCATCAGGTAGAAGAACAGCTCGCCGTTGAAGCCGCCCGGGAAGTTCGGAATCAGGCCGTCCTTGAGTATCTCAGAAACCGACGGGTTGACCATGAATGCGCCGGGAATGTATATGAGGTTCAGGGCACAGAACAGCATTGCTATCTTTTCCCAGGTCCAGTAACGGCCATTCACCACGATCATGCCCATCAGGGCCACAACGCCGGTGACCGTGACCCAGGCGGGCACGCCAAAGATGTGCAGAGCCGAAGTCATGCCGACGAACTCGGTGACCAGCGTCAACCAGTCCAGAATCATCAGGTCGATCAGCGAGAACCAGCCCCAGAACGCGCCGAAACCGTCGAAAATCGCTTCGGCATGGCCGCGCTTGGTGACCACGCCCAAGCGCACGGTCATTTCCTGCACATAGTAGGCAACCGGGATCAGGATCAGCAGGAACCAGATCAGGTTATAGCCGTACTTTGCGCCGGTGGCAGCGTAGGTGGTAATTCCGCCGGCATCATTGTCGGCTATCATGACCACCAGGCCGGGGCCCGCGATGACGAGATACAGCTGGACGGCTTTCGAATACTTTCGAAATATGTAATAGAGCTTGGAAAGTATGTTCATCTTTGTACCGGCAGGTTACAGTCGACTATTATCCTGGGATAACACGATTCATGGTGATTCTGGATAGGGATGTTTTGCATAATCTGTTCAAAAATTTTCAGGAATACGGCATGTATGCGCGCCTCAACCGGGCCAGAGCATGACTTGTCCCGGCATGATAACCCGCCTTGGCAACCTTCCCATCAATATCGACAAACCCGGAGAACATCCGTTGAATTCAACCATCGCCGAAACACGGCGGCATGGATATTCTGGAAGCCGATGACAGGCAAGCCTCACAGAGGCACGCCTATGATCGCTTTCAGGACAGCTCTGTCAGTAGTTTGCCCGGATGAATGGCCTACACCCACATTAAATTCCCATATTGGCATGCAGATCAAGGCCCGGCTTGCCTACTTCGGCGAAGTCGTCAAGATAGACCTGTATTTCCTCCAGCGCCGCGCTTGCATCCGCGACCAAATAGCCTGTCAGGATAAACATACCCGCCATGGCAGTGGCAGGGCCGCAAAAAATGCCGCATTTATGTGTTTTGATGCTTGTATTCATTTTGGCAACTCAAAATCCCCGGTGCGGGTCGTCAGTATTTTTCCGGGAAATTGGCAGTAGCGGATTATTACCGGATTCGAATTGCTTGTGTATGAACTTTCAAAATTTCCAGATCAAAACCGAACTTCAAAAAAGAGATATGTTGCTTCGATATAGTCGGTATTTTGAAGCGTTGCCGGCGACTTCGCGTTGAATTCCATCTGACACCGATCCATGCCTTTGCCAATTCCACTTATTTAACTTTGTCCTTACCCTCTGGCGATTTCGTTTCCTGAGTCGATGTGTCTTCAGTGCGATTCCACCAGCCGCCACCAAGCGCCTGGTAAAGCGCTGCCGTGTCTCCAAGGCGATTGGTTTGAGCCTGGGCCAGATTGATGACTGACAATTGATAATTTTGTTCTGCGACGAGCTGTGTCTGGTGATTGATGGCCCCAAGCCGGTATTGGGTGCTTGTGAGGTCTAATGCGGTCTGTGTGGCTTGCGCAGCGGCAGCAGATGCCTTGAGCGCATTAGCATCGGACTGTATGGTATACAAAGTATCGGCGACATTCTGTAAAGCGGTAATCACGGTGCTGCGGTACTGCGCTCCAGCCTGAAGCAGAGCTTGTTCGGCGGCGCGCGATCTGGCTCGTAACGTACCACCATCAAAAATGGTTTGACTGACATTGGCGGCCAAATCGAAGAATCCGCCGCCGCTGCGGAACATCCAGGCAGGCGTGGAAGCCATGCCACCGATGGCACCGGTAACAGCAAATTGCGGCAATCTATTGGCAATGGCGACCCCTGCCTGAGCACTGGCAAAATGCAGTTGTTCTTCAGCGGCACGTACATCCGGGCGTTGCTCAACGATTTTTGAAGGCAGGCTTAACGGCAATTCCTGGGGCAAATGCAGGGTGGAGAGTTCTATCTTTTCATCAACATCTTCGTTCGGCAAATTGCCCACCAGCGCGCGAATCAGATCACGCGTTTGATCCAACTGTTTTTGCAGCTGGGTCAAGGCCTGCTCTGACGAAGCTAAGGAAGATTCCTGTGCGGCGACATCTATGCCGGACACGTCGCCAAACTTAAGTTGAACCTGCAAAAGGTCAAGCATCTCTTTGTTGATGGCAACAATTCTTTTCATTGCATCAAGCTGCGCGCGAACCGATGCCTCCTGCAATGCTGCAGCAACAACATTGGATGCCAGTGTGATATAGGTCGCTTCCAGTTGGAGTTTTTGCGCATCCATTTGCGATTGGGCAGATTCAACTTGTCGGCGGTTGAGTCCAAACACATCCGGAACATAGCCAACCGTTAGCTGAGCGACATGAAAGTTGTAGTAAACGGGACCATTAAATGGCGCAGGGCCAGCGGGATTGGAATAGGTTTGTATTACCGAACCATTGCCCTGCACACCGGGCGAATTCCCGCCCATGTTGCCGGCAAGCTTGTTGCGTGATGGAGTATAGCTTGCCCCGACAGTTGGGTAGAAGAATCCTTGTTGAGCAACAACATTTTGCTGTGCCTGCCGCAGTGAAGCCTGAGCGGCTTCTATGCTGGGATTGGCTTTGAATGCACGTTGTATAAGAGAATTAATCTGCGGCGACTGGAACAACGTCCACCAGTCAAACGGAATATCCGCTGTCGTATTAAAGCGCTGGGACTCCCCGGCCAGAACTGGTGCGGAAGTGGTTGCCTCTGATATCGCTTTAGTCGGCGCATAACCATTGGCAGCAGGCGCATCCGGCCGCTTGAAATCGGGACCCACCGCGCAACCGGCAATCAAAATGAAAGGTATGACGGAAATGGCACGGCAGATGCGGCCAGCTCTGCTTGACAACCTGTTGCACACGGTCAATTCAAATGGTTTTCCTGGATGTGATTTCATTTTGATTCCGCTATATCGTCGACCTGCGCAATTTTTAATAGCGATTTACGTTTGGAGAAAAGATCAACCAGCAAAGGCAGAATGATCAGCACCAGTACCGGTGCCAGCAGGATTCCGCCCACCACCACCAGCGCGAGCGGTTTTTGCACCTGCGAGCCGATTCCGGTTGAAAAGGCCGCCGGCAACAGACCGACACATGCTGCGCTGCAGGTCATCATTACCGGCCTTAAGCGGGTTTGGCAAGAATTGATAATCGCTTGTGAGCGTTCCATGCCTGTTTCAACCTTCTGATTAAAATACGTCAGAACGATAATGCCTTCCATTACCGAAATGCCGAAAAGTCCGATAAATCCGATAGCGGCTGAAACGCTGAATGGGGTGCCAGTCAGGAAAAGCGCAAAAACTCCACCGATCAATGCCATGGGCATCACGCTCGCCGCAAGCAACGTATCGGTAACCGAGCTGAAGTTGAAAAACAGCAGCAGCAGGATGAGGCCAATACTCAAGGGCACTACCACTTTCAGGCGCGCTATTGCATCTTCCAACTGTCCGAATTCACCCACCCATTCCATCCGGTAGCCACCCGGGATTTTCACCTGCTCCACCACCTTGTGCTGCGCTTCCATGACAGCCCCGCCCAGATCGCGCCCACGGACGCTGAACTTTATCGGAATGTAGCGCTCCTGACCTTCCCGATAGATGAAGGATGCGCCGGAGACCAGGTTGACACTGGCAACATCGGCCAAGGGAATCTGGACTACTCCGCCGCCGTTTGGATTGGGTGCGCCGATCGTGATTCGCTTGATCGAATCCAGGCTATTTCGGTCATGTGGGGCGAGCCGCACAATCATGGGGAAATTACGGTCACTGCCTTCCTCGTATAAATTCCCCGCTGCCTGCCCGCCGATGGCCGCTTGCACCGTTGCATTAACATCTCCCGGAGCCAATCCAAAGCGAGCAGCTCGGGGGCGATCGATATCTATTTTCACAGTCGGCTGGCCAAGCGCATTGAAAATGGACAGGTCGGTAATACCCTGAACGGTTGCCATGACCGACTGAATCTGCTTGGCTGTTTTTTCCAGCGTGGCCAGATCATTGCCATAAAGCTTGACCGAGTTTTGACCCTTCACACCAGATGAAGCTTCCTCCACGTTGTCTTCGATGTATTGTGAAAAATTGAATTCCACACCGGGGAATTGCTCCTGCATCTTTGAATTTAGTTCTTCAGTGAGCTTTGCCTTATCGACACCCTTTGGCCAGGTATCAAAAGGTTTGAGCGGTACAAAAAATTCTGCATTGAAGAACCCCGTGGCATCGGTTCCGTCATCCGGCCGTCCATCTTGTGAAATGATGGTCTGTACTTCCGGATAGCTTTTGATCAGTGTGCGCATCCGGTTAACATAAGCATTGCTTTCTTCAAGCGAGATCGATGCAGGCATAGAAGCTCTGATCCACAGGTTGCCTTCCTCCAGTTTTGGCAAAAACTCAAGTCCTAGCGAATGCATGGCCAGTCCAGCGACGATCACCAACAGTACCGTGCTGCCCAGCATCAATATGCGATTAACCAGTGCAAATTCGATCAACGGAGTGTAAACGCGGCGCATCCAGCGCACCACAATGGTTTCGGTTTCGGTAACATGCGATGGCAACAGCAGTGCGCTTAGGGCAGGGGAAACCGTGAAGGTCGCGATCAGACCACCGATGATCGCGTACGCATAAGTCGATGCCATCGGTCCGAAAATGTGACCTTCAACCCCGCTCAGGGTAAACAGGGGTATGAATCCGGCTATGATGATTGCGGCCGAGAAAAATATAGAACGGTTGACTTCGGTTGCGGCGAAGGCAATGTGGGCCAATTTGCCATGTAGCGAAGTATCAGGACGAACATACTGCATGAAAAGCGGCGCTTCAGCGTGGGTTTTCTCTTTGCTTTCCGAAAGGTGGCGGAAGATATTTTCCACCATGATCACCGTCGCATCGACAATCAGCCCAAAGTCTATGGCGCCCACCGATAGCAGATTTGCCGACTCACCCCGCAGCGTCATGATGATGATAGCGAAGAACATGGCGAACGGGATCGTGGCACTGACGATGATCGCACTGCGCAAATTCCCCAAAAATATCCACTGCACAAAAAAGATCAGCACGATACCGAATATAAGATTTTCTATTACGGTATGGGTAGTGATGCCAATCAGCTCACTTCGATCATATATTCTCTCGATATGCACACCCGGCGGCAATACGCCTATTTTGTTGATCTTTTCCAGTTCAGCTTCTACCCGCTGGATGGTGGGCGTGCTTTGCTCACCGCGCCGCATCAGAACGATTCCTTGCACAATGTCGTCATCCCCGTCATTGCCGGCTATTCCCAGCCGCGGCAAATTGCTGACACTGACGGTGGCGACATCGCGAATCAGTACCGGCGTACCGTTGTTTGATGCCAGCATCGTGTTGCGAATATCGTCCATTGAATGGATAAGCCCGACACCGCGAACTACCGCAGCTTGCGGCCCAAAATTGACAGTTTGACCGCCGACATTGATGTTGCTATTGTTGAGCGACTGCAACACTTGAGGGATAGTCAGGCCGTAATGGGTCAGTTTGGACTGGTCGATGGCAATCTCATAGTCCTTGGTTTCCCCCCCCATCCGTTGACATCGATTACACCGGGCACAGCCTTGAAGCGCCTTTCCAGCATCCAGTCTTCGATAGTTTTCAAGTCCCGTACCGAGTATCCCGGCGGACCATACACACGATAGCGGAAGATCTCGCCTACCGGACTTTCCGGCGAAATCCCCGGTATCGCCCCGTTGGGTAGCGGAGACAGTTGTGACAGCCGATTGATGACTTGCTGTTCGGCCTCCAGATAAGTAACGTCGTAGGTGAACTGCACCTTGACATCGGACAGGCCAAACAACGAAATTGTGCGGATCGCGGTTACATGTGGAATACCGGCCAGCTGAATTTCGAGCGGAATGGTGATATAGCGTTCGATCTCTTCGGCCGATTGGCCGGTGCTCTGGGTAACGATATCGACCAGGGGCGGAACAGGGTCCGGATAGGCTTCGATATTGAGTTTAACAAAACTGACAACACCCGCGACAATCAAAATTCCCAGCATGATGACGACCATGGCGCGCTGCTTGAGCGCGAATACAACTATACGATCCATGATCAGCTTCCCTCAGTCGCGCGATCAATGAATATCGAGCCGCTGGTAACGATCTTCTCTCCGGCTGTGAGACCAGAGGTCACCTCGAGCATATTGCCATTAGTTCGTCCGATGCGGATAGGGCGAATCGCCAGAGTACCGTCACTGTTTGCAACAAAAACATGTGCATCGCTGCCTTCGTATACCACAGCACTTTGGGGCACCCCTACCGACGAGTTTGCCTCATCGCTGGTAATGATGCTGAAATTGGCAAACATCAACGGCTTTAACGCACCGTCAGTGTTGGCGATTACCGCGCGTACTTGCAAACGGTGAGTGTTAGGATCAATCGCCGGCGCAACCCAGGACAATTTGGCTTTGAAAACCCGCTCGGGCAAAGCCATCACACGCACTTCGACTGGCTGCCCAACACGCATCAGCGGCGCGTCTACTTCGCGCACATTGGCAATCAGATAGACTGTCGATAAATTCCCTATCGTAAATACCGGGATAGTGGCGCCGCCTGATGCGCTTTGCAGAAATTGGCCAAGTCCCACTTGACGTTGGATAATCGTGCCGGAGACAGGCGCCCTTACCAGAGCTTCCGGGTTAGTTTCTGGCGACCTCGCCTCACGTTCAAGGACGCTGATTGCATGCTCAGATTTGCCCAGGATACTCAACTGATTCCGCGCAGCCTGCAGATTACCTTGTGCCGTTGCCAAATCAGCCTTGCTTTGCAGCCAGTCCTTGAGTGCACCAGCTTTCGCCAGATAAAGCTCGTGCTGCCGCTTCTCACTCGCCATAGTCAAAGTGACCTGAGCGTGTGCAGTAATCAAGTTGTTTTTCGCCTGAACAAACTCCGACGCGGCTACCGCCATCAAGGGGTCGCCTTTTTTCACCAGGGCCCCGAGTTCGGCGACAACACGGGTCACTCGACCGGAATAAGGAGAAAAAACCTGCGTAGTCGTGTCATCGTTGTAGGCAATGATGCCATCTGTCGTTTGTTCACTTCGGAAGATCATCAACTGCACAGGCGCCACACCGAGAGACGCCAATTGTTCCCTGGTTGGACGGAAAGTGCCAGGGGGTGGCGCTTGAACCGGTTTCACATACGTTTTGTCGGTCATGGAATGGACGACCGCGATTCCGGCACCTAGTACCAACACGATACCCACAACAATAAGCACCTGGGTTTTGCGCGACATTGCGAGAGTCCCATTCTTACTTTGGGCGGAAGGAATTCCGGTATGCTCAGTGTGCAAAGTCATATTGTTTGGCTTTAATTATTAAACGGTTGAGAATTCAAATTATGCAATGAGTAAGTTTTTTGAAGTGCATAAAAACTCTTGTATTATGCGACAACAAGCTGACAAAAATCCGACTGCGCCCTTCAGCAGGTCTATGCTCATCTCCCTAAAGGTTTTATATCTTTCACACTTGGCCTATCGCAACAAATTCGATCAAAACGACCTGTTTTTTTATGCCTTCGAGGGTAGCTTGAATTCAATTCCGCAACCGATGCCAATCTGACAAAGGCAGGTTTTCCGGTAAATTTAAAGTCGTATCACCGAACGATTGCCCTGCACGCCCGGTGAATTGCCACCCATGTTACCGGCCAGCTTGTTTCTCGAGGGCGTATAGCTGGCGCCAACCGTAGGATAGAAAAATCCCTGCTGCGCTGTCACATATTCCTGGGCCTGCCGCAACGCGGCTTGCGCCGATTCGATAGAAGGATTGGCTTTGAATGCCCGTATGACCAAAGTATTGAGTTGCTGAGACTGAAACAGCGTCCACCAGTCAAACGGGATATCTGCTGCGGGGTTGAATCGCTGCGACTCCCCCGCCAGCACCGGTGCGGATGAAGTTGCCTTGGGTACCGGGTTACCGGGAGCGTAACCGTTGGCCGCAGGCGCTGACGGGCGCTTGAAATCGGGTCCCGCGGCACAACCCGTGAACGCCAGCAAAACCAGCAGAGATGTCAGGTACAGCCCGCAAGCAGATGCAGACTTGTACGGGCGGCAAACACCATGGCTATCCAGTTTCAATATAACAACCCCCAAATTTCAGGCACTCGGCTACACTTGTCGGGCCCTGCCGGATAAGGCCCAAAAAAAACGGAGCAGCCATCTGCTCCGATAAACCCGGGTTTTAACCCGGGAGAGGATTTAGGTGAAATACAAGCCAGTGGCGTTTGCGCACCATGGCTTATTTCGTTGCTATCATAATCACGTTTGCTGACCGTTTCCTGACAACTCATGCGACTTCTGTTAGTTGAAGACAACCATCCCCTGGCCGATGTAATTTGTCGGGCGCTCCAACAAGAGGGATACGTAACCGATTGGGCCAAAAACCGCAATGAAGCAGACATCTGGCTACTAGGCCAGAACTATGATGTTGTGCTCCTTGATCTGGGTTTGCCTGATGCGGACGGGGCGGAAGTTCTGCGCAAGCTGCGCGCGTCAGGCAATCGCACGCCCGTTCTTGTCATGTCGGCCCGCGAGGCAGTAGACGAACGGGTACGCCTGCTTGACCTGGGCGCAGACGATTATGTAGTCAAACCCATTGCCCTCAACGAGCTGGAAGCCCGGATTCGCTCACTCATACGCCGCAGCCATGGCAGCGCAGATCCCGAATTGAACCTGGGCTTATTGCGTATCGATACGGTCGGCCGCCGCGCCTTGATAGGGAACAGACTGCTGGACTTGAGTTCCAGGGAACTCTCTGCCCTTGAGTATATTGCCGTACGCGCCAATCGTATTGTTACCAAGGAGCAATTATTGGAGGCGCTTTACGGCTGGCAAGACGACATCAATTCCATAAACGCAGTTGAAAAAGTCATCTCCAGGTTGCGCGCCAAGCTGGAAGGATCGGGGGCAATCATTAGAACCGTGCGTGGTCTCGGCTACAGTTTGGGAACGGATGAAAATCAAACAGCCTAGCCTTGCCCGGCAACTGCTCCGGCAATTGTTGCCGCTGATGGCAGTGATAATCATCACCGGCGCGGGAGTTGTATATTTTGTTGCCCACAGGGAAGCTACGGTAGCCTATGACAGGGCGCTGATGGACGTCTCCCTGGCCCTCGCCAGTCAAGTGGAAATCACCGGCAACAACCTGCACCTGCAGCTGCCTGACATAGCTGAAAAGGTCCTGCTTATCGACGGCTATGACAAGTTGTTCTACAGGGTTATGGATCTGAAAGGGAAGACGGTGGCGGGCAATGCCGGTTTGCCCGGCCCCACCATGCCGTTCGAAAACGGAAAGCTCTACTACGATGGCAAGCTTGATGGCAAGACAGTGCGGGTAGCGGCCCTGTTAAGCAGGCTCAACGGTGCTCCTTTCATCGTTCTTTCAGCAGAAACCAAACTGAAACGTGACTGGCTGGTCGGTGAAATCATACTGGCCATGCTGGTGCCGGAAGGATTGCTGATTATCGCGGCCATTTTCATGATACGCAGGAGCGTGCGCAACGGACTCGCGTCCATTCAACCCCTGCGCGAGGAACTGGTGCGGCGCACACATACCGACCTGAGCCAGCTGCCTCTTAAAGACATACCTGAAGAAATTTATCCGATATTCACCGAGGTGAATGAGTTGCTGACGCGCCTATCCAAATCCCTGGACACCAACCGGCGATTCATTGCGGACGCATCGCACCAGTTGCGCACGCCGATCGCGGCCTTGCAGGCCGAAGCCGAAATGGCGCTGCGCTCCGCCAACCCGGATGAGTCCCTTAAAAAAATTGTCCTGGGTACCCGCAGGATCACTCATCTGGCCCACCAATTGCTGACATTGAGCCGCTTGGAACCCAAGCAAATACATACACCAAAACTTGTTGACCTTGCGCAACTCACCAAAAATGCCGCAGACCGCTGGATACCCCTGGCGCTTGAGCGTTCCATTGATCTTGGCTTTGAACTCAGCCCGGCAACGGTCATGGGGGAGCCGATCTGGCTGGAAGAATTGGCCAACAATTTGATTGATAATGCCATACGCTATACCCCGATCGGAGGTATTGTCACGGTACGGTGCGGCCGCAACGCCAATCAAACAAGCTGGGAAGTCGAAGACAGCGGGCCGGGAATTCCAAGCGAAGAGCATGAACGGATATTTGAGCGTTTTTACAGGCTGGACACAAGCGGCGTTGACGGATGCGGACTGGGCCTGCCCATCGTGCGCGAAATCGCCCATAGCCATAACGCATCAATTTCGATCGAAAATGGAAATAATTTGGGCGGGGCCTTGATAAGGGTAACTTTCCCCGGCTAGATATACTGCCAAAACTGGCGTGTCCGCCTGCCTGGTGCAGCAGGCAGTATTTGCGGAACAGCACCCATGTAAAACATCAAATTCGGGCCGCCACCAACATTCATCGCAAACTCTCCAGGCACAAATAGACATCCATCACATGACAAACAGCCCCGATTCAGCTTCTCGACTTGTCTTTATAAACATCGTCCGGTCTCGACCAAGACTGTTCAGCTCGATTCTGGTCGGAGTTGTGGTTGTATTCCTGCTTCCGGAAAGTTTGGCCTTGTACGGCATTACCCGGGCAATTATCGGATGGAATGCCGGGGTCTGGCTGTATTTGATCCTGGCAGCCCGCATGATGTTCTGGACCAGCGACGAAAAAATCCGTGCCCGCGCCCTTACGCAGGATGACGGGAAATATTTCGTTCTGGCTATGGTGATCATCGCCGCGATTGCCTCACTCGGCGCTATCGTTGCAGAACTTGCAGTTGTCAAGGAAATGCACGGCATGCTTCGTTATACGCACATCACACTCGCCGCACTGACTATCGTGTCCTCATGGGTGCTTACCCAGGTGATGTTTGCCTTGCACTATGCGCACGATTTTTATGCCTCAAAGGAGAGTGGTGGCCCGGGCGGGCTGGAATTCCCCAATACGCCCGCGCCGGACTACGGTGACTTCCTCTATTTTTCCTGTGTAATAGGAGTCGCAGGACAAACCGCAGATATAAATTTCACCAGCAGAAAGATGCGCCGAACCGGTCTGGTACACAGTGTCCTGGCATTCTTTTTCAACACCGCACTGGTGGCACTGGCAATAAACATTGCTTCAAGCCTGATATAAAGCCGTCCCCGGCAAACATTGAACAGGGCATTGCCTAACCGGCAAAACCAGCCGCGTGATCTTGCGGTGGCCTATTGTTGTGAACTTATTCCGCTACTGATGCACTAACCGCGGATTGTTCTATTTGCTAGAATGCGCGACTTTTTCAACCACCCGAGATTATGGATCCAGTTACTTTAGTTGGCGGCGAGCATGCCGTGCTGCTGATACACGGCTTGCAGAGCAGCCCGGCGGAAATGCTTCCTCTGGCCAAGCGGCTGCATCAATCCGGATATACCGTACATGTACCGCATATTCGCGGCTACGGCTACCAGCACGGTGATGATGCGCACTCAATTACCCACTGGAAAGACTGGCATGCAAAGGTGGTAGCCGAGTTTCATACCCTCAAGCAACAGTACAAGACAGTTGCAGTCGGCGGGTTGTGCATCGGTGCGGTACTTTCTCTCAGTGTCGCAGCGGAATTGGGTGACGAAGTGGCCGCACTGTCGCTGCTCGCTACCACACTGTATTACGACGGCTGGAGTATCCCCTGGTATCGCTTTCTGTTGCCGATAGGCTATTACACGCCGTTCCGCTACATATACAGCTATCGTGAACGCGAACCTTTTGGCCTCAAGAATGAGCAATTGCGCAAGTGGGTGGCACGCGAGATGAGCCACAAGGATTCTTCGATGGCAGGCGCTGCCAAGCTTTCCCTACCTGCCGTGCATGAAGCAGAGTTGCTGATCAAATCCGTAAAAAAATCCCTGCAGCATGTCACCGCGCCGGCTCTGATCATTCATGCTGTTGATGACGATGTTTCCTCGCCCCGCAGCGCTCGCTTCGTCGCGGAGCATATCGGTTCAAAAACCGTGGAAAGCATCCTGCTGCACAACAGCTATCACATGCTCACTATCGACAACGAACGGGAGCAGGTCTCAGACGCCACCATCCGTTTTTTCGACGCCACCCGCATTGCAATTGCGCCGACTCTGCCAACCATGGAGTCAAAGTTACTATCTGTTACAATGCGTCCGATTTCACTGTACCCACTATAACTTATGAGCTCTCTGCAAACCATACAACGCATGATGGTCGAGCAATTCGACCTCAAACTTGAAGATTTGAGCCCCGATGCCCAACTGGATAGCCTGGGGCTGGACTCACTCTCGGTCATCGAATTCATGTTCAACCTCGAAGACGAACTCAAGATCAAACTGACGGACGAACGCATTGAACTTAAAACAGTGGGCGACGTGGTCAAGGTTGTTGACAGGATCATCGCAGAGCAAAAAGGCTCGGCTCATTAAACTTTAAATGGCCAGGCGCGTTGTCATTACCGGCTTGGGTATTATCTCTCCGGTAGGAAAGTCCCCCGAAGAATTTTTCGGCAATCTGATGGCCGGACATTCCGGCATCAAGCATCTGCAATCCGATTTCATCGAAAAGCTCTCCATTCGTATCGCTGCACCGGTGGAAGACTTTAACCCCGGCGACCACTTCAGCAAAATACAGCTAACCGGCATCGAACGCTTCAGCCAGTTCGCCCTGATAGCCGCTGATCAAGCCGTGCGGGATGCACGGCTGGAATTAAGCGAGCCAGAGCAAGGGCGCGCGGGAGTCTGCATGGGCTCATGCCAGGGTGGTTCCAGTACACTGGAAGAAGGCTATATCGAGGTGCTCCAGCGCAAGGAACCGCGCGTCAAACCGCTCACAGTGTTGTTAAGCATGAACAACGCAGCCGCTTCTCATATTTCTATCAAGTACCACCTGCAGGGTCCCAATATAACTTATGCTACCGCCTGCTCTTCATCGGCGATTGCCATCGGAGAAGCATACCGCCGGATCAAACACGGCTATGCTGATGTGATGCTGGCTGGCGGCTCAGAAGCCATGCTCACGCTGGGAGCGATGAAAGCCTGGGAAGCGCTGCATACCCTTGCCAAGGAAGATCCAAACGATGCCGGGGCATCGTGCAAGCCTTTCGCCAAAAATCGCAGCGGACTGGTGCTGGGCGAAGGGGCTGCGATACTGGTACTGGAAGATGCAGAGCGTGCCGTCAAACGTGGCGCGAAGATATATGCGGAACTGGCGGGTTATGATTGTTCATCAGATTCCAGCCACATCACCAAGCCGGATGCCTCAGGACAAGCCCGCGCAATCCTGAACGCCTTGCACGATGCAAAGCTGCAACCCGGTGACATCGATTACATCAATGCCCACGGCACCGCCACGCTTGCAGGAGATATCGAAGAAACCAAAGCTGTCAAAAAGGTATTTGGCTCGCATGCCGCGAATATTCCAATCAGCTCAACAAAATCAATGCATGGTCATTTGATGGGGGCCACTGGTGCGGTGGAATTCATGGCCGCCTTGCTGGCACTGCATCACAACTCCGTTCCCCCAACCATCAATCTGCATGAACCCGATCCTGAATGTGATTTGGACTACGTTCCCAACCAGAGTCGGACAGGCATTAAACTCGACGCGGTGATGTCAAATTCGTTCGCATTCGGCGGAAGCAATGCAGTGCTGATAGCCAAACGTTTTACACCGTGAGCCACAATATCGAATCGGCAATTTATGGATGTTTGAGCTAGAATGCGCACGGCTTTCAAAGCGCACCCTGTCCCCGTAGTTAAATGGATATAACCGGCCCCTCCTAAGGGTCAATTACAGGTTCGATTCCTGTCGAGGACACCAAATAGCCGTTTTATCCCATCCGATACCACCCACGAAAGCCGCTTAAATCCTAGTGATTGGCGGCTTTTCTGTTTAATGCCGTACTTCCCCGTCTATTGCAATTTACCAACAGCTGTTGTTAAATCTGTTGGTAAACGATTTACCAACACCATTTTTTACCAACAAAAGGGGTGCGGCCATGAAACTAAACGATGTTGCTATCAGAAAAGCCAAGCCGGAAGCCAAGCCGCGCAAGCTAACGGACGGTGGCGGGCTATATGTGATGATCCATCCAAACGGCGGCAAATACTGGCAACTGGCCTACCGTTTTGCTGGGAAGCAAAAGACCCTTGCACTTGGTGTATATCCAGACGTTGGCCTAGCCCTTGCCCGCGAACGGCGCGACGAGGCGCGCAAGCTGATAGCGAACGGCACTGATCCCAGCGCAGTCAAGCAAACCCAAAAACGGCAAGCCAAGGTTGCAGCGGCAAACACTTTTGAGGCAGTAGCGCGGGAGTGGATAGAGAATCGTTCAAACGATTGGACAGAGGGGCACAAAGCCCTGACATTGCGCACCCTTGAACAAGATGCCTTCCCATCGTTGGGACACCGCCCGATTGCCGAGATAACCCCTGCCGAATTGTTGGCAACGATGCGCATCATTGAAAAGCGTGGCGCATTGGAAATCGCCAGCCGCGTACTACAACGGAGCAGTGCCGTATTCCGCTATGGCATCGCTACAAGTCGATGCAACAGCAACCCTGCAACCGAACTGCGCGGCGCACTTAAAAAACCCAAGCGGACGCACTACACCACGATAGAGAAAGGCGGCTTCCCGCAATTGCTGCGCGATATTGACGGGTATCAAGGCAGCCCGTTTACTACCTATGCCCTGCAACTGATGGCACTAACCTTTACCCGCACCAGCGAACTGATAGAGGCGGAATGGCAGGAGCTTGACCTTGATCGTGCCGAATGGCTGATACCCGCCGAACGCATGAAGATGCGCCGCCCCCATCTTGTACCGCTATCCGCTCAGGCGGTGGCCGCATTCAGGGAAGCCGCAAAACTATCCGGCGACAGGCAGCACGTTTTCCCGAACCGTAACGACCCGACCAAACCAGCAAGCAAGGCGGTGATTCTGCGCGCGCTGGGGCGCATGGGGTACACAGGCAAGATGACCGGACACGGCTTCCGCTCGGCGGCATCCACCGCATTGAACGAACACAAAACCAAGTGGGGTATTCATCGGGACGCAATCGAGGTGCAACTTGCCCACGTTGAAAAAAACGCAAGCCGAGCGGCCTATAACTTTGCCGAGTATCTGGATGAACGGCGCGCCATGATGCAGCAATGGGCGGACTATCTGGACAAGCTAAAGGCAGGCGCAGAAGTGATACCACTGCAAATTAAGGCCGCTTGAAATGACCAAGCGCATAGTGAAGAAGATGGGCAAGCGCACTGACTCGATCACGCCCGGCGATATTGAAACAGCGAAACGCATAGCAAATCACATGGCCGTTCTCCAGCTACGCGAAGAATTAGAAAAAGTAGAACCAAGGGTGAGAACAGCGGGTAAAAAGCTGGAGACAACAGAGGGGCAGATAAACTTTCACGGCCCATTTCTTCACCTATACGAATTTGTGGCATGGGCAGAAAGACGCAGACCTATCATGCCGGACGCACCAATTAATGACGAAACGATTGAATATGTGACCAATGGAATAAAGAGATTCCTTGAGGGGAAAAGTCCTTGGCCGAAACCGCTAGGCAACAAATCAAAACCAGACCTCATGTGGGAAGCCCACTGGCTGGTCAATTTTGATGAAACCTATAAACACCTGCACGAAAAGAGGCACACCGAAGCCGGGGGACTGTATGCGGCTGTTGCAGGCGCACTAGGCGGGGGAGCAAAAAAAATAGAATCAAGAGTGAGAGCAGCGGGTAAAAAGCTGGAGACTCCGGAAGGAATAATAGAGTTTCAACGTTGGGTGGCGAAGAGGCTGAAAGCAACCATAGTCAGATACACGCCTACGCCAAAGAAAAAAGCAAAACTGATCGCGCCGGACTCGCTCACTAGTTCAACTGCCGCCAATACCGCAGGTAGCCCAGCAGCGGGACCCGCTGCAAGTACTTGGGCTGCGATCCTGCTCCCCAAAGTCTAGGCATATCTTAAGAAACAGAGGGTAATTAAACAGATAAAAAGTTTTAGTTTTCTGCTTGATAGTTCGCCAATGACGCGCAATGCATGAGGCTAGACGCGTTAAAACTCTACGGAGATGTATATCATGGCGAACGCAACACAACCTACACCGCAACAATTCTACCGACTCCCCCACCTCAAGCAACGCCTTGGCGTTTCCGGCTCAAGCATTTGGGCCTGGGTCAAGGCTGGCAAATTCCCGAAGCCTATCAAGCTATCCGAAAACTGCACCGCATGGAACGCGGCGGATGTAGAGGTGTGGGCGGCTGAGCGCATCGCTGCATCGCAGGCCGGAAAGTGAGGCGCGATCATGGACACCACAAACAACAAGGGCGCACCCTCGAACGGTACGCCCCCAACACCACGCACCCATTATAAACAATCCGGCAGCTTCAACAAGCTCTCAATTGCGCTTTGGCGAACTGCCTACAGCTTGGAGCTTGCTCGTCAAGATCACGCTGATGCTGGGCATCTATGGCGACAGGCCGGGTGCTGCATTGCCCTTTCATTATTCCGCATGATCGGAGGCCGGGTATGAATGCGCCAACCTTTCTAGATGCAATTCGAGCCGCTGGCCTGCAACCGCCTAACGTGATCGAACCGGGCAAGTTCCACAAGTTCCCCGGCGAAGGCAAGGGAAGCCGCAACACGGCTGCATGGTGCAAGTTGTTTCCTGATGGAATCGGTGGGATATTCGGGGACTACTCAACAGGACTATCCGCCGACTGGCAGGAAAAACGAGATAGTCCATATACGCCAGCCGAGCGCGAAGCATTCATGCGCCAGGTTGCTGAGGCGAAGGCGCAAGCTGAAGCAGATCGCAAGGCCAAGCAAGCCGAAGCGCAAGCACAAGCGACCTCCATATGGAATGCGGCGCAACCCGCCCCCGACAATCATTCTTATTTGACCCGCAAGGGCATCAATCCGGCTGGCGCAAGGTTGCACAATGGGGCGCTAGTGATCCCAATGCGTGCCGATGGCGTGCTGCACTCCCTGCAATTCATCGACGCTGATGGTGGCAAGAAGTTTTTAAGTGGCGGGCGAGTGTCAGGCTGCTATTTCAGCATCGGCATCACGAAGGGCGCGGCGGCGCTGTGCATCGCTGAGGGATTCGCAACAGGCGCATCTATCCATGAAGCCACAGGCTACCCGGTGGCGGTGGCCTTCAATGCCGGGAATCTGCCGGCGGTGGCAAAAGCAATGCGCGATAAATTCCCCGACCTGCCGCTGATTCTCTGCGCCGATGACGATTACAAAACGGATGGCAATCCTGGACTGACAAAGGCAACCGAAGCGGCGCGATTCGTGGGCGGACTGCTGGCAATCCCCGACTTTGGCGCGAACCGACCGGACAAAGCAACCGACTTTAACGACATGGCGGCATTGCAAGGGCTGGAAGCTGTGAGGAACACCATAGGCGCGACGCTAGAATCGGGCAATACCTTCACACCACCCGAAGCTGAAAACGCTGCTACGGGTGATGCTGCCGCGCTGAGTGACACGGAAACACGAAAACAAGAAGCCGATGACGTCATGCCGGAAAACGGGGTATCAGAGGTGTCAGAGGTGCAAGCCAATAACGACGGGCTTTCCGCTGATCCCCCTGCCGATACTGCCGAGGTGTCAGGGGTATCGCCTGAGCCGATAATCCCCGACGAAAGCAAGCGGCCATGCTTCAAAGTGTTTGACGACTGGCAACCGCTGCCTGACGGCGGCAAGCTGAAACCGGGTGTATGGTTTTTTACGATCAAGCACGGCAAAGGCGAAGCTCCACCCTCGCTGATTCAGCAATGGATATGCTCCCCTGTGCATGTTGAGGCCGTGACCTCTGACGGGCAAGATAATAATTTTGGGCGAATGCTGCGATTCAAAACCACCCTTGGCAAGTGGCGCGAATGGGCTATGCCGATGGAATTGCTACGCGGCGCGGGCGATGAATTGCGCGGCGAATTGCTGGCGATGGGTGTAGAGATTGACCCGCACGCCGGGCGCAATCTGTTGGCTCAATATCTGCAAGCCAAACCACCGAAACGGCGCATTCATTGCGCACTGCAAGTTGGCTGGTGCGGTGATTCATTTGTGCTACCTGATACCGTTATCGGCGCGGCGGCTTCGGGCGTGATATTTCAATCCGGCGAACGCGGGCATGATGAGTTTACCAAGGCCGGAACGCTGGCCGGGTGGCAGTCCGAAATATCGGCGCGGGCTGTTGGCAATCCACTGCTGACGCTGGCGCTGGCGGCTTCATTCACAGGCGCGATGCTGGCGCGGTGCAACGGCGAAAGCGGTGGCATTCATTACGTGGGCGACAGTTCCACCGGGAAGACTACTGCTATCGAAGCCGCATGTTCTACATGGGGCGGGGCAAACTACCGCCGAAGCTGGCGCGCAACTTCAAACGGCATGGAAGGCGCGGCAAGCCTGTTCAATGATGGCTTACTGGCACTTGACGAAATCAGCGAATGCGATCCCCGCGAAGTCGGCGCGATCATTTATGCGCTGGGCAACGGACGGGGCAAGCAACGGGCAAGCCGCACGGGCAATGCGCGAGGCGTTACACGCTGGCGCTGTTTCGTTTTATCAAGTGGTGAACGCACTATTGCCACGGCCATGATGGAAGGTGGCGCAAAGGCGAAAGCCGGGCAGTCCGTGCGGCTGCTGGATATTCCAGCGGCGCGAAAATTCGGGGCTTGGGATAACCTGCACGGCTTGCAAAGTGGTACGGCATTTTCTGATGCGATCAAGCGGGCGGCAGTAACGCACCACGGACACGCCGGGCGCGCATTCCTCGAAAAACTAACACGAGACAAACGCGACTTTTGCGAATACTTGGAACGGTTCAAGTCATTTCCGGTGCTATCTGCAGATGATGCAGAGGGGCAATCCAAGCGCGCCGCCGGGCGTTTCGCCATGCTGGCGCTGGCTGGTGAGGTGGCGACTGAGTACGGCATAACCGGCTGGCCGGAAGGTGCGGCAATCGAAGCGGCGGCGGTAGGCTTCAAGGCTTGGCAATCTACACGCGGGCGCGGCAACGATGAACGGCGGCAAATACTTGATCGTGTTTCAGGCTTCATTGAACGGCATGGCGATAGTCGGTTTTCCAATGCCGACACCAGCGAAACATCGGACACCATGCGCGTCAATCGGGCTGGCTGGTGGCGTGATGCCCATGAAGGCCGGGCATACCTGTTCACGGCGGAAGGCTTGCGCGAAGCACTGACGGGCTTTGATTTCAACAGGGCGCTTGATGCCTTGCAGGAAGCAGGCGCATTGCCGATACCGGGGGCGGACGGCAAGCGGGCTAAGTTCTATCGCATCGGCGGGCGCGGCGTGAAACTCTACCCCGTGCAAGCTGACAAGCTGGGGGGCGATCATGGGGCTTGATAATCTGCTGGCAACAATGGAACGGCGTGCGGCTGATACCCCAGATACCCCGTGCAACCGTGGCGAGGTATCAGCGAAGCCCGCACCAATACAGGCTTGCACCTTTGATACCCATGATACCTCTGAAAAAACCACAACGGCAATAGCCAAACCGGAAACGCTACAGGACAGGCAGCGGGAAGCGCGGCGGCAAAAAGTCATTGCCATGCTGGAGGCTACGCCCGGCACGCAACGGGCAATTTACGTTGACGATGCAAGTGATCCGGCCAACATCATAGTGACCGTGGCAGTGCGACACCCAACAGGCGCAACGTGCGAAATGCTGGTATCGAAAGCCGGATGCGATGCGTGGCAACTGCTTGAGCTGATCGAGCGGCATGGGGCGAAAAATGTCCACTGACAACGATCCGGCAGAAAACCAACAGGGCGCAACCTATGACCAGCATGGAAACCAGCTTGCACCCCCACCCTCCAAAATCAACCTGCATGATGCGGACGCTATCCGGCGCGAGTTGGGGGCGGTTTATCGGGATATGCGGGCGCGCCGCATTGATCCGGCGGATGGCACGAAACTGGCCTATGTGCTGGACATGATCCGCAAGTCATACGAAACCGGAGTGCTGGAAGCCCGCACTGAAGCCCTCGAAAGAACACTCAACGCAAGGAAAAAATCCCCGTGATAGATTTAACGAAGCAATACGCAAGCCTGACCGCACCTGAGCGCATAGCTCTATTCATTGAGGCACGGGCGAGGGGTGACACTGAAGAGGCGAAAACCCTTGCGACGACCTGCCCACACTCAAACTACAGAATGGCCGATACAGCTTTCACTGACCGCATGCTGATGTTGCAAACCATTGCTTATGTTCACGCTGCGCGATTCTTTCAAGCGCGTGGGTGCATGTTCACGATGCGTGCGCTTATTGCGATTGGGTCAAGCAATAAAGAGAATGCCGCGCTCTACCAATTGCGACATGCCGAGTTTTTAGCGTATGGTGAAGGATGGGCAAGGTTTTGCCATGAAATCGGCTTGGATTCCCCAAAAGTTTTGGCAGCTTTTCACCTTGAACTTGATGACTTACTGGATGGGTATAGGCCAGACATTGATCCTGATGCAGATTTAACGGAATGGCTTTACCTGGATTATTTGAAAATGTGGAATGGGGAAAGCGTTTTTCAGTTATAGCGCTGGTGAGAATCGGGCACTGAAATATAAGCGGGAGAATTATTAACGCGGCAACATTGTTGCTAGTCCGTGCAATCGGCAATACTATGACACATTAGAATTTACAGTGAGGTTTTTATGAAAGTGAAACTTGTAGCCCTTGCTGCAATGCTTGGCCTGTTTTTCGCTATAGCAGGATATGCAGGAGTGGAAGACGCAAAGGCGGCCTATGATAAAGGCGATTATGCTAAAGCTTTGCAAGAAGCCATGCCATTGGCGCAGCATGGTAGTGCGGATGCACAAAAATTACTAGGTGTAATGTATGCTAACGGTCAAGGGCTTCCAAAAGACTATACAAAAGCTATTGAATGGTTCAGCAAGGCGGCTGAACAGGGACATGCAGGTGCTCAAAGAAACCTAGGCCTAATGTATGTCAATGGTCTAGGCGTTCCGCAAGACTACGCAAAAGCCGCAGAGTTGTTTCGCAAGGCAGCCGAGCAGGAAAATGCAGATGCTCAATATTATTTGGGCTTCATGTATTACAAGGGTCAAGGCGTTCCGCAAGACTATGCGCAAGCCGTAGAGTGGTATCGCAAGTCGGCTGAGCAAGGAAATGCAATGGCTCAAAACAATTTGGGCCGGATGTATGAATATGGTCTAGGAGTTCCAAAAGACTATGCACAAGCCGTAGACTGGTATCGCAAGGCGGCTAAACAGGGGCTTGAAAAAGCCCAAGTCAATCTGAGAGTACTTTTGTCAGCGGCTTCCGATATTTCGGAAACCATAGTATCAAATGGTAAAGGAGAACCAGCGGGCAGTATAAATAAAGATCGTATTGTTTTAATGCCGTTGCTACTTGATGAAAATGACCAGAGCTTGGAATCAGCATTAAACGCTGCCTTAGTAGAAGAGCTAAGCAAAAAGTATGAAGTTTTATCCGGGGTGCAGATTGAAGAAAATTCACGGGAGAAATTATTAAAAATGTTCAAAGCCAAGCAAGACGACACCAAAGTCGCGCGAGCTATAGCGAAATCCCTTCATTCAAATTTTTATGCCAGAGTAGAAATCACAAAAGGATACTCCCTGAGTCTATTCATTCTCAACAGTTCAAACAACACCCCACATAAGGGCATTGTCGCTGGCCGTATCTCCCATTGCGACAACTGCGATGTCAGTCAAGTGGCGCAAAAAATTAAGAGTATGGTGGGTGAAGTTATAGCAAGTGGAGCAAAAGACGCCGAGGTCGAAAGTTGCAAGAAAAACAAATTATGTTATTGCTCAAATCTGGGAAGTGTTTATGAGAATTCAGCAAAATTTAGGGATGATTACTTCTCGCCAGAACAAGCATTCAGATTGTTAGCAGGTGTATATGGAAAAACTTTTTCTGATAAAGTTATAAAAAATGCAATAAACCAAGTATATCTTGATTCCGGATTTTTTTATGCTGGTGGACATGCGTTACAAGATCAAATGATGAATATTTGCTTGGGTAATATAAAACCATTCAAACCACTTAAATAGATTAAATGCAAAATTATTTACGTGCGTTCAAAAGGCGGCATAAGAACACTACTAAAGCTGAAGGGAACGATTAAAGGCTGCGTGCTGGCAAATCTTACGCCACACAGGAAGAGACAAAACTACGCGGAAAACTGTGCGGCGTGGATTTATGAGAGTTCACAACCTGACCTGAAACAGGATGCCAACATACGATAGGCGGCGCAGTTTGTTGGTAAAAGTGTTGGTAAAAGCTAAAACCAAACAAGCCACGCCCTTATGAATAGCGGCTTGCGGGCTGCTGTTCGTACTCTGTCGAGGACCAAATAGCCGTTTTATCCCATCCGATAACCAAACGCATCACCACTCGTTAAAATAGCGACCCTGTCAAAAGCAGAATTGCAAACACCGTCCCGGTAATGAATAAAAAAGCCACATATACAAGTTCACGCGTTGCTAAATTTGGATCATCTTCAGGTTTTCCATGTTCTAAAGTTGACATTTTCACTCTCCTTTGTAATTAGCTCTTGGTCACCTTAAGACAACTGCTGAAATTGCCCAGACGGAAAAATAACAGCGGCACTAAAAACAGGTGGCGACTAGCATCTAATGAATGCATAGAGAAGTATGTAGCAAGAACATCATTCGGTGATCGGGGGTTTAAAAAGAGGGGAATTGAATCCCATTACTTTAAACCAATGTTCCTGCTGGATTCAAAGTACTCCGCACCGCAAGCAATGTCAATGCGGCGAATTCCGGGGCAAAAAAAACCTGTATCGTTCGTTTCGGCACAATCAAAATATTGCCCTGAATGACGCAAGTTTGTGATGAGGCTATCCGCTCTGTGTCTGTCGCGGACTGCGCTTTACGATAGCAAGACAAGGGGACGGGGACATGTGGTTAGCTGAAACCATCCGTGACCAGACTAAGCTGGAATCAGCCCATTCTGGACAATTTCGACGCTTGAAAAAGAAACAGCCAAGCCGGTCAAATGGCTTAGCTGTGTTGGTTTCCAGTGGTTTCTGGTCACCTTGGTGTTGGTGGAGACGGCGGGAATTGAACCCGCGTCCGCAAGTCCTCTACAGATAGTTCTACATACTTAGCCATGTTATTTAATTTGATCCCGTACACGCCAACCGGCGGGCTGGTAAAGGACGAGTCACCTTGTTTCTAGCTCCGATCAAAGTGACCCTGACCGGCACGATTCTGTGTAAATTACCTCACTCATCTCAGCCTTGCGGCTTTGAGCCCCTCCACAGACAGCAGGGTGTGAGGTCTAGCAGACTAAGCTGCTAAAGCGTACTTTTCGTCGTTTGCGACTAGTTTTTTCCAGCTGATTTACGAGGTGGCGGGTCCTCGGTATGCCCTACGCTGCTTTGTAACCCACGTCGAAGCCAAGTCGTCCCCGGGTAATACTACAAAACAGTGCGGATTGTAACAGAATGAGATGGGCAAGGTTTAATTCGATTTGCCTGATGGTCCAGTTGCCACGGCGAACCCATACTATCTCCCTGCATGTTTCTCTGCTGGGCGTGCGCCTTAGCCCTCTCCCTTTTGTTAAGACATTCACCTCTGCTCCGTATGATCCTGAAGCATTTTTAAAATCATTTTTGGCCGACAGCCATACTGATAATTGCTGGTCTCAGCTCTTTTTTCAGCACAGCATCTGCCTCATCCAGGGCACGCCTGATCGCAGTTTCCTTGTCCGGCGCGGCACCCTTGACGAACCAGTGTTGCGTGCCACGAACGCGTCCTGTGACGGCTTCAGACAAGGTGATTTCCAGATCGCCCCGTTGCCAGTACCATCCTTCCTTTAGGCCCAGATCGGCCAGCTTGAGACTGGCTTTAAGGAAATAATCCGGCTTATCCCCGGTGTCGATCATAAAACCGGCGTGGGACAGGGCTCCCGCCACGATTTCATCCAAGCCGGGGGCTGAACCTTCCGCCACCCTTGGCGCTATCCGCACGCGCTTCAACAGATCGTCCATATCGGCACTGAGCTTGCCGCTGCTGAACTTCGGATCTACACCGCGGCCCGTTATGTCCACCACTTGCAGAGCTTTCTGCAACCCCTCGCGTTCCAGTTGTGACTCCACGGCTTTGCTTGCGGCCGCAATCTTGATAAACAGATCAGGGGTGTTTTTTGACTGGTCAATGCTGGCCTGGGTTGCGTCATCCAGCTGGTTGATCTGCTCTCTCAGGCTGGCTGCCGTTTGCATTCGCGGCAATATCGCCAGTGCATACCGGGTCTTGCTGACCGGGTCCTGCCAGATTTCAGCGATTTGTATGCCGCTGATTATCTGGTCGGTGCGGGTGGTGATATGGCGGGAAGATTCACCGGCATACTGACCCGGGCCGGCTGCATTTTCAGGGGCACTTTTGTAACTCTGCACATCTTCACTGCGCACCGCCACTGCCACCTGGAAAATTTTGGCCAGGTCGGCGCGGGCACGATCTTCGGCATCTTCTATCGTGGACGCCTGGCCCCGTCCGATCAAATACTGGGTGTTCGTGTATTTGGCGCTGTCACCGGCAACCCAGTCCGGCTGGCTCGGTTTGGTGGCGCATCCGCCGAATATCAATGCAGTGGCCACAAATACAACGGTTAACGGTAGCTTCATTTTAATTCCCCGGTAGTAATCTGTTGAGGTATCCAATGTTGGGTCAGGAAAGTTTTATGGGTCTTTCTGATTGCAATATTGGGAAAATCTTGTGTAGCGACAACCATCTGATCGGCCCCCAATAATTCCACTTTGACACTATAGCTGCCCGGAGGCAAAGACAAGCGCGCCAGCTGGATATTGGAGGGCAGCGTCAGCCAGCTGCGCGTATCAGCCTGCTCGGAGGCCACGGCCGCCACCTGCAAAGCCAATGCCCCCAGCATGCCGAACATGGCTCCATTGTTATTGCCGTTGTTATTGCCATTCATGGCCCCTGCCTGTGCCCTCCTGACTGCCTCGGTCTTGACCACGGCCCGCGCTATCGAGCGCGCAATTATTGCGGGCATATGATCTTCCAGGTTTTTTCTGGCGATAGCATCGACATTTTCCACCAGCTCAGTGGTCGACTGCTTGTCGCTGACCGTGATGCGAGCGGCCACCACATTGTTATTATAGTCATTCCGCGATTCATAATAAGGCAAGGAGATCCTGACCATGATACCGCTGTTGGGATCGACCAAAGCGGCAGTCCTCTCATGCTTGACAGGGGCAAGCCCGTTATTCAGAACGAATATCAATTCCCCCCGGTCAGGGTCCGCCCTTTTGTTATCCAGGGGATCAACATTGAACTCGGCTTCATATTTGCGCAGCTCGTTCCTCAACCCCACCCGCTTTGCCATCCGCATCAAGTCGTCCTTGAGCGTGGACGGCAAAGCCACTCGATAATAGGCAAAGTCCTTCATGTAGGCGTTATACGCACTCCGGTATGAGATCATGGCATCGCTCCATTCACCCCTGTCCTCATAGATCATGCCGGTCAGATAGAGCGTAAACGCATCCTCCGAAAATTTGCTGTTCGGATGTTTTTCGGCAAACTCGCGCAGATCATCGTCAACCTGCAGTGCCTCTACCCGTGCCGAATCAGGCTGGCCCAGCTCCAGGTAATTGAGTGCCATGTACAGATGCAACAGTATCCGCTCATAGTTGTCGCCCGAATAACTGACCATTGAGTCATTAACCATCACAGACAGCGCATTTTCAGTGACGCTTGCGGCATACAGGCGATCCATTTCCGTCTTGGCCGCCCCGAATGCCAAATTCGAATCCTTAAAATCGCGCTTCATGCGCAGTATCATCCCCTTGTTAAGGAGGTACAACACGCGATCCTTTGGGGACTTGGATTCCTTTGCATTATCCGATAAAGCCGCATCGTAATTCTGCGCCGCAAGGTCGCGGTCAACCGCCCTGAAAGAGCTACTGTAAGTGGCGCATCCCTGCAAACCAAATAACGCTACAGCCAATATCCCCGGCCATGAGCGTAGAACCTTGAGCAATGTACTGCAAATAATATTCATTTCGTCGCTGCAAATAACATTCGCGCACTCATTGCTCACCGCCGCACTGAAATAACAGCCTGCGAGCCAGGCGGATAAACATTCGATGCCGACCAGGCAACACACGGCCAGATTACATGCCGTGCGCAGCCCGGTTCCGAAGTTCGCAAGTTTTTGTTAGAACCTGAGTCTGCTGCGTTCAATCATTTTCTTGATTTTCTTTTCGCCGTTCCAGACTATTACATTGTCGGAAAGGCTGATCAAAGTCAGGTTGACCTGGTAATAACGCAGCTGATCACTGCCGCCGACATCTATGATGGTGTTGATCGTGCCCTGCAACATAAAATCAGCGCCCTTTTCCTTGCCCATTGCCTTGCGGGTCGCTTCGCTGGCATTGATATCCTGGTCAGCCCGCTCGCCGCGAATTTCCTTGCGCTCGGTGGAGGATGCAACAAATATGACCTTCCCTGAATTGATCAGATTACGCTGCAATTCCTGAATGAAAGCGCTAACGCTGATGTGCTCATCACTCAAGTTGCGCACCTCGCCCACAATCACTGCCGGCTTGCGATTATTTGTGTTCTTGAAATCATCTATCCATTCACGGCTTAGCACGTCTTTCATCATTTCGGCCGCAACCAGCTGCGAATCGGTGTCGTTCCACGCACCGCTAAGATCCTTGACTTCCGACGCATTCATACGCGTGACTGATGTGGAACACCCCGCCAGGGAGAAAGCCAGAACCGTCAAGGCGGCGGCCATGGTTTTTGATAAAGATTGAAAACGCATTATTTTTTCTCCTGTGAAACGCGGTCAAATATATTGTCTGCAGATGTCCCTATGTAACGCTTCAGGTCGGGATTCATGTCCTTTACCCCCGCCACCGTGCTCTTTACATGCTCCATGTCCAGTTCGGCGATAGACCAGATCGTGTTTGATTGGGGGTCGCGCCAGCTTCCAATGATTTTTGCACCCGCCATATTAATGGCAGTTGTATTTTTAATCTGGCGAGATACGGACTCTTCATTTTCACCAGCTGCACCGCCAGACTTGGCGGAAGCCGAATAGTCATTCGAAACCACGTCAAGAAAAGAGGACAATTCACGAGCAACTTCGGCTCTGGCCCTGTCGTCGGCAACCGATTTCTGCAGTGACATGTCCCCCATTGGAGCGGCGGAACCCACCCCCTGGAATAGGCGGCCATCCTTGGTGCTAAGAATGGCGCTACCCTTATTTACCCAATCCGGAGCGCCCTTGATACCCAAATTGCTTTCAACTTTTGTGGACTCGGTTGAGCAACCTGAAATACCGGCTGCCAGCATGGCCAGAAATAGTAATATTTTAACAACGCTAGGATTCTTCATTTTATTTCCACCTCTCAAGTTAACCAGTTTGAAATTTTAAACTACTGTCATTTTAGTACAACGCTGCTTCATCGCAAATGCAAAACGCTGATTCACATTTTTGCTCCCAAATGCAATCCAGTCAGCCAGAAGTCGCTCCTCAAGGTCTTCAAAGTTCTTGAACGATTGGTTCGACCACACCCATAAAATGCCGGTGATGAAAACCTTTGAATTGTTGGTGCGCCAGAAAAGATAAGTCCGGGCACTGGGAAATGGCTATTCCATTGCTACAACCATCCTTTCAATTTGGTCAACCACGGACACCCAGGTTAGCCGGGGCGGCCTTTTGTACCGGGTATCGCCTGCGAATTTCGCAAATGAAGCGCATATAAAACACTCCAGATACCACCGGCTGAACCGCCGGATGGCTACACACTGAGGTGGGAACTATTGGGCGCTGTTTCCACCCCCAATCCGGAAAGTGTTGCACGCTGTTTAACATCACCGGCATTTCCCTGCAGCCTGGCCAGTTCGCCCCGCAGGTAGTTATGCATGAATTTTATTTTAAGTTGTAATCTGACCCGTGCAACGACGATAGGTGCGCTGATGGGCTTGTGAATGAAATCCGATGCGCCCACGGCAAACCCGAGCTCTTCGTCCTTGATTTCATTTTTGCCGGTGATAAAAATCACCGGCACATGCATTGTCAAAGCGTTTTCCCTGACACGGCGGCAGACTTCGAAGCCATCCATAATCGGCATCATCACGTCGACCAGGATCAAGTCGGGCGGGTTGGCAAAGGCAAGCTCGATAGCTTCTGAGCCATTGCCGGCCTTCTGTATGATGTAATCCCTGCCCAGTATTCTATCCAGGAGAATTAAATTTGACGGCTCGTCGTCTACCACCAGGACTGTTGGGCGTCCGGTGGAAACCGGCAGCGCATTTTTTTCCATATGCCTCAAATTGGACGCCTCGTCGTCTACTTCCAACATGGTTGGGCTTCCGAATGCAGAAGTATCTAATTGGTTTTCCATAATGTGTTCTCCAGAGGATAAAAATGGCAAATTAATGCGCCTGCTTGCCGGTATTCGGATGTCATCCTGCTCTCTTGTAAGTTAGCCCATGGACATGGCCTGGGTTCTCCCCCAATAAAACGGCATTAAACCCCAGCCAACTAGCACGGCATGGCTCTCAATACATACCCCCGCAAACTGGCAGCAAAAATCCAGATCGCAGCCTACGCCGCAAATGCCGAACAATCAATGCGCCAAATTATCTAGGCAGATTCCTTGTTCACCCTCTCCCGTAACTCAGTTCCCGGCTTGAAATTCAGCACAGACTTTTCCGGCACTTTCACCTCTTCACCTGTCCCGGGGTTGCGTCCCAATCTTGGTGGCCTGGTACGAACGCTGAAACTGCCAAACCTCTTCAATTCGACTCTGCCGCCTTTAGCCAAGCGATTAACGATGGAGTCAACAATGGTTTTGACGGCAAGTTCAACATCAGAAGCGGTGTACTGGGGATGCTTGTCAGCGAGATGGGAAATTAGTTCGGAACGGATCATTTTGAGTGGTTGTGGAGTGGATATTTTGCTGCGTGATTGCGTGGTAATTTTATTAAGGCTGCCCGATGGCTGACGCTGGTGAAATTCACCCGACACAAACAAAAAAACCCAACATTTGCGTGCTGGGCTCTATACCTACTCAGTAACCGATTAAGGAGCCTGAATGTTGGATGCTTGCTTACCTTTTGCA